>NZ_CP090177.1:3000000-3158278 GCF_042214795.1 Arcobacter iocasae
AGGTGAGAGGAAGAGTAGAAAGTAGTGCTCCAAATCATTTTAGAGAAGCTTTAGGACAAATGGCAAACTTCTTGGGAATACTACAAAGTGAATGGGCAGGAGCTCAAGCCTTTAGTAGCTTTGATACTTATTTAGCTCCTTATGTATTTAAAGATAATTTAGAATATAAAGAGATAAAAAAAGCTGTTAGAAGTTTTATTTATAATCTAAATGTTCCAGCGCGTTGGGGACAAAGTCCTTTTACTAATATTACTATTGATTGGACTGTTCCAAATGATTTAAAAGATCAAATTCCAACACGAAATCAAAAACACCTTTTTAAAGACTTTGAAGATGAGATTCTTCTAAAAAAACTAAGAATAAAAGGATATAACTCATTTGAAGAGTTAACATATAAAGATTTTCAAAATGAGATGAACCTTATAAATAAAGCTTATTATGAAATAATGACAGAAGGTGATAAAACAGGTCAGCCTTTTACTTTTCCTATTCCTACAGTTAATATCACAGAAGATTTTGATTGGTATGGAGAAAATACAGATTTATTATTTGAAAATACAGCGAAAATCGGAAGTTCATATTTCCAAAACTTTATTGGTAGTCAATATGCAAAAGATGAAAATGGAAATTTAATTCCAAATGAAAAAGCCTATAAACCAGGTCATGTTAGAAGTATGTGTTGTAGATTACAACTTGACTTAAGAGAACTTCTTAAAAGAGGAGGGGGATTATTTGGAAGTGCTGAAATGACAGGAAGCATTGGTGTAGTTACGATCAATATGGCTAGACTTGGATATTTGTATAAAGGTGATATAAATAGTTTACTTAAAAAACTAGAAGAGCTTATGGATTTAGCAAAATCAACACTAGAGAAAAAAAGAGTCTTTATTCAAGATATGTATGAAAGAGGTCTTTTCCCATATACAAAAAGATATCTAAAAGGATTTAATAATCATTTTTCGACCATTGGAGTAAATGGAATGAATGAGATGCTTAAAAACTATTTTTCTAATGAAGTTGACATGGCTTCAAACATTGGAAATGATTTTTGCATAGAATTATTAGATTTTATGAGAGATAAAATGCTTCAATATCAAGAGGAAACTGGTAATTTATATAATTTGGAAGCAACACCAGCTGAGGGTACAACTTATAGATTTGCCAAAGAAGATAAAAAAAGATTTAAAGATATTATTCAAGCTGGATTTGATAAAAATATCTACTATACAAACTCTTCTCAACTTCCAGCAAACTATACAGATGATCCATTTGAAGCATTAACTCTACAAGATGAACTTCAGTGTAAATATACAGGTGGGACAGTTTTACACTTATATATGAATGAAAGAATTTCATCAATAGAGTCTTGTAGAAAATTTGTAAAAAATGTAATTACGAACTTTAGACTTCCTTATATAACCGTAACGCCACTATTTTCTATTTGTGAGAAACATGGATATCTAAATGGAGAGCACGAGTTTTGCCCAAAATGTGATGAAGAAATTTTAAAACAGGAGATAAAAGATGAATTATCAAGAATTGCTTAAAAAAAATAGTGAAAAAAGAACAAAATGTATAGTTTATACTAGAGTTATGGGTTACCACAGACCAGTTGAAAGCTTCAATATAGGTAAAAAAGGTGAACATAAAGAAAGAATCAAATTTGTTGAATCAAAAAATTGTTTATGATTTTACAAAATTTACAACTACAGATTACATAGGATATTTATCTTGTGTAATCTGGTTTAAAGGGTGTAATATGAGATGTCAATATTGTTATAATGATGATATTGTATTTTCTAAAAATGGTAATTACTCTTTAAATGATATTTTAACTTTTTTGAAAAATAGAGTAGGGATGCTTGATGCTGTAGTATTATCAGGAGGGGAAGCAAGCCTTTATGATTTGACTACTATTTGTAAAAAAATTAAAGAGTTGGGATTTAAAATAAAACTAGATACCAATGGCACAAATCTCATTTTAATAAAAGAGCTTATAAACGATAAACTAATAGATTATATGGCAATAGATTTTAAAGCACCAAAATATAAATATAAAACGATAACAGGTGTAAATAGATATACTCAAGTTATTAATACAATAAAATATCTGATAGATATTAATTTTAATTTTGAACTTAGAACTACAGTTAATTCAAGCTTATTAGATGAAAAAGATATAAATAGTATGATAAATATAATTAGCACTTTGGGATATAAAAACATATATTATTTACAAAACTTTTTACAAACTACTTCAAATATTGGAAATATTCAAAAACAAAGAGATATAAATAAAGAAGAACTTATACAAAATAGTTTAACTATTCAATGGAGAAATTAAATATCCTTGTCCTAAAACATTTTCAATAATATCTTTAGACATTTTTAATCTTAGTCTTTTTATAAAAGTTCTAAGGCGCTCATCACTTACTTCTTCTTCCCAAAGTGTAGATTTGATTTCTTCACTACTTACAAGAATATTTTGATGTTTAATTAATAAATACAAAAAATCTTTTTCTCGTTTTGTAATATTTACAATTTTCCCATTTTCATACAAAGTCATAGTATTATTATCAAAGGTAAAATTCTCTTTTAATGATACTCTTTTCTGTTTATTTATCTTAGGTGCTATTTTTTTAATATGATTTATAAGGTCTTCTGGGTCGAAGGGTTTAATAAAATATTTATTTATTCCTATATCAATGGCTTTTAATAACTTTTCTTTATCAGAATGGGCACTTAAGATGATAATAGGAGTTAATTCATCAAACTCTTTTATCTTTTGCGTCATCTCCAATCCATCACAAAGGGGCATCATAATATCAGTTATTACTATATCTGGTTTAAATGATTTGAATTTTTTTAGACCTTCTTTACCATCTTTAGCAATAATAACAGAGAAAAAATAATCATTAATAGCATCTTTTAAAAGTTGTGCTAATCTTTTTTCATCTTCAACTATTAATATTTTTAAATTTTTCAATAAAAATTTTTCCATATTTTTCCTAATTATTCAAGGGGATAATAATTGTAAAAGTAGAACCATTTTTACAATTACTGTGAATAAGTTCACCTTCTAAACTTTTTTCGATAATCATCTTAGACATAAACAATCCCAATCCTGTACCTTGACTTTTGTGTTTTGTTGTAAAATAAGGATCAAATATTTTATCTAAGTTATCTTTACTAATTCCTCCAGCATTATCTTTTATTTCTAGTTTTGCATATATTTTATCTGAAATTTTTTCTTCACTTAATTTTATTTCTATAATTTTATTTTTTATATTATTAAGTATAAAGGCATCTTTTGAGTTTTGAATTAGGTTTATAATTACTTGTGTAAGTTCATTTAATATACCTACAACTTGGTAGTTTAATGGAACATCAATATTTAAAGTTATATCTTCTATTGCTTTTTTTAAAATTAAAACAGCTTCATCAACTGCTTTTTTTATCTCAAAGCTTTTTTTATCTTTTTGTGGATTAAAAAAGTTTGAAAAATCATCTATTGTCGAAGACATACTAGATATTAAATTTTTACTTTCAATATATAGTTCATCTAACTTTTCTTTTTCATTTGTATTAAAAAACTTTTTCATATTAAAAAGTGTTAGATTAAGCTCTGTTAGAGGTTGTCTCCATTGGTGAGCAATATTTCCTAGCATTTGACCTAAACTGGCCATTCTTGATTGTAAAAATAGAAGCTTTTGTTTCTCTTCATTTTTTTTAATCTCTTCTGTAACCCTATGTTCTAAGGTTTTATTTAGTTCTTTTAACTCTTTTGTTTTAGAAAAAATTCTATTTTCCAAATCTTTATTTAATTCTTCTAACTCTTTTTCTTTTTTTTCTAACTTTTTCTTTAATTCAACTTCTTCTGTTACATCATATCTTATTGCAATAAATTCTTTTATTTCATCATTTTCATCTAAAATAGGAGTAATAGTTGTATTTAAGTAAACAGTCTGTCCATCTTTAGTAAGATTTTTAACTGTTGCTTTATAGGGTTTTTTATTTAAAATAGTATCCCAAAGGAGGGTAAAGTTACTCTTTGGGATATCAGGATGCCTTACAATATTATGATTAGCACCGATTAGTTCTTCATATTTATATCCAGAAATTTTGCAAAACTCATCATTAACAAAAGTTATTATTCCATTAATATCAGTTTTTGATACTATATTTGAATTTTCTATTGCCTCTTGATAAGTTTGGCTCATTTTATTTTCTATTTAAAAGCTCACAAGCCTCTTTTGCATGATATGAAATAATTATATCAGCCCCAGCTCTTTTAAAAGAGACTAAAGTCTCCATTACTGTTCTTTCATAATCGATTAATCCAGCAATTCCTGCATTTTTAAGTAAAGCATATTCACCACTTACATTATAAACAGCCAATGGCAGATTTGAGCTATTTCTAACATCTCTTACAATATCTAAATAAGCAAGTGCAGGTTTTACCATAAGTATATCAGCACCTTGATTTTCATCTTGAATTGATTCTTCAATAGCTTCTCTTCTATTTGCTGGATTCATTTGATAAGATCTTCTATCACCAAAAGATGGAGTTGAATCAGCAACATCTCTAAATGGTCCATAATAAGCACTTGCAAATTTAGTAGAATATGCCATGATGGGTAAGTCTGTAAAACCATTTTCATCTAAAGCAGTTCTTAAAGTCTCAATAATACCATCCATCATTCCGCTAGGTGCAATCATATCAACACCAGCACGAGCATGAACAAGTGCTTGTTGGGCAGATATTTCTAAGGTTTTATCATTATCAACTGTTTGAGTTTTTGGATCAAGTATTCCACAATGTCCATGATCTGTATATTCACAAAAACATAAATCTGTAGTTACAAACATAGTAGGAAACTTTTCTTTTACAGCTCTTATTGTTCTTGCAATTATACTTTCATCGCATAAACATTCACTTCCTACAGAGTCTTTAACATCTGGAATACCAAATAAAATAATTGAATTTAAACCTATAGTTTGAATATATTCACACTCTTTTAAAATCTCATCAATACTCATTTGAAAAACACCTGGCATAGATGCAACTTCAGTTTTAATACCATTTCCCTCTACTACAAATAATGGATATATAAAATCATTTGGGCTTAGGTTTGTTTCTTGCACTAGTGCTCTTAAATTTTCATTAATTCTTAATCTTCTTAATCTTTTAAACATTCTATTTACCTCTTTTAGATATAATCTGCACCATTTTAACAGTTTAAGGTTTAAAAAGATATGAATATAGAAGAATCAAATATTGCAAACTTACCAACAACACATGGTAATTTTCAAATACAATCTTTTAAAGAACATCACAAAGAACATTTAGTAATTTTTTCAAAGAATTTAAGTGATGTTGTAAATGTAAGAGTACATTCAGAATGCTTGACAGGAGATGCAATTGGCTCATTAAAGTGTGATTGCCAAGCTCAATTAAATTTCTCATTAGATTATATAAATAAAAATACTGGTATGGTTATATACCTAAGACAAGAAGGAAGAAACATAGGTTTATTAAATAAAGTAAATGCTTATGCTTTACAAGATAAAGGATTTAATACAATCGAAGCAAATCATCAATTAGGTTTTCAAGCTGATGAAAGAACTTATGAGATTGTGGAATATATTCTAAATAAATTTAATATTAAAAAAATAAATCTAATAACAAACAATCCTCACAAAATAGAGAGTCTAGCTAATATTGAGATTATTAAAAGAATTCCTGTAGTTGTAGGTGCAAATGAGAATAACAAAGGCTATTTAAAAGTCAAAAAAGAAGAAATGGGGCATTTACTATAGTGAAATTAAATAATTTAGAAGAGTTAAATTTAGAAGAAGATTTTTTACCAAAATGTGAAGAGTTTAAAAAAACTTTGCAGCATTGGGGTAAAGTACATAATCTTTCTGCTGAATTAGAAGATGAGAAAATAGAAAAAAACATTTATGATTCTATTTATGTTTTAAAGTTTATAAAAGAGTATAAAACTGTTGCAGATATAGGGACAGGTGCTGGTTATCCTGGACTTATTTTGGCAATGGCAAGACCTAAGATTAAATTTTATTTAATAGAACCCAGAGCAAAAAGAGTCGCTTTTTTAAATTTTATTAAAAACTCACTAAAACTTAATAATGTAGAAATATTATGTAATAGAGTAGAGTATGTAAAAGATATTAAAGTTGATTTAATTACTTCACGGGCAGTTACTAATACTTCTTTATTATTAGATTTAACAAAAGATATTTCAAATGAAACAACATCTTATTTATTTTATAAAGGCAGTATGCTTGAATCAGAACTTGAAGAAGCAAAAATATATAACTATGAAATAATCAAAAAAGATGAAAAAAGAAATTATTTGTATATAAAAAAAGGAAGTAAATAATGGTATTTAAAGCATTAGCAGTACTTGCTGTTTTATTTATTGTTTATATTCTGTTTTTTAAAAAAAGAAGAGAAAGTGAAATCGGCAATAAGAAGACAAAAAGAGAAGAAAGTATAACAGATATAATGGAAGAGTGTCCCACTTGCAAAACTTATATCTCAAAAAAAGAAGCAATATTGAGTAATGGAAAATACTTTTGTTCAAAGGAGTGTTTACAATGATAATACTAGGTGATGATTTAGTTCCATTTGAAGAGACTTCATTTATAAAAGAGATTGAAAATATAAAAAATACAAAAGCAAATTCTACTATTTTATTTGATTTTAATGAAAACTTTCTAAAATACTCTTATGAAAATAACTTATTTGTAGGTGTTATTGTTCATACACTAAAAGAAGCACTTTACGCAAATGCTTTGCATGCTAAATATATAATATGTGATAAACCTTTAGATAAAACTATTCAAGATGTTGCAGAAAATTATATGTTTGACTCTAAAATATTAACAATAATTGAAGCTAGTGATGAACTTGAAATAGTAGCCATAGATAAAATCGATGGTGCAATATATAAAAACTTATTAGGATAAACATGAAAGATATACTTGATATAATCGTTATAATAGCTTTTGTAATAATAGTTTTTGGATTTATTAGAGGTTTTAACAAACAACAAATTGCAAAACATACAAAAAAATTAGAAGAAATCGAGAAAAGGGAAAAAGAGAAAAATGAATAAACCATTATTAATTGAAATAGGTGTTGAAGAACTACCTGCTATACCATTTTTAAAAGAGTTACCAAATATTGAAAAGAAATGGAATGATATTTTAGAGAAATTTAAACTATCATCTGATTTTGACTTTTTTTATACTCCAAGAAGATTAGTTCTTTGGCATAGAGAATTTAATTTAACTCAAGAAGATACAACTGTTGAACAATATGGAGCTCCCGTTGCAATTGCATATAAAGATGGAAAACCAACAGGTGCAGCAATTGGTTTTGCAAAAAAATGTGGAATAGAAGTAGAAGATTTAAAGACGATTAATAATGGAAAAGATGATGTTTTATACTTTAAAAAAGATGAAAAAGGAAAAGCTTCAAAAGATTTATTAAATGATATGATAAATGAATTCATAAATGCACTTGATTTTGGAAAATCAATGAGATGGGCTAGTAGAACCGATAGTTTTATTAGACCTATACGAAGTCTAATTATGATGCTAGGAGAAGAAATAGTTGAAGGTGAACTTTATGGTGTAAAAAGTTCAAATAAATCATTTGCTCATAGAATGGTGTCTTATGAACCATTTAGTTTTGATTTTGCAGGAGATTACTTTTGTAAGTTAGATAAAAATGGAGTAATTTTATATCCAGAAGATAGAAAAAAGATTATTTTAGATCAAATGAAAGATATAGAATCACAAAACAATTTAAAAATAGATATAGATCCTGAACTATTAGAAGAAATTGTTGCAATAACAGAATACCCAACAGCTCTATTAGGTAGTTTTGATAAAGAGTTCTTAGAATTACCAGAAGAAGTAATTGTAACCTCAATGAAAGAACACCAAAGATACTTTGCAGTTTACAAAGATGGAAACTTAACAAATAATTTTATAGTTGTATCAAACTCTAATACAGAAGATTTCTCTTTTATAGTTGCTGGAAATGAGAAAGTGTTAAGACCAAGATTATCAGATGCAATGTTTTTTTACAAAAATGATTTAAATAATGGATTATCAAATGAAGGTCTAAAAAATCTAGTTTTCGTAGATGGATTAGGTTCTATGTATGAAAAATCTGAAAGAGAAGTAAAAATAGCTTCATATTTAGCCCAAATATTTAATGTAAAAGAAAAAGAGTTATTAAGTAAAGCTGTAATGCTTTCAAAAGCTGATTTAATGTCTGAAATGGTTTATGAGTTTACTGAATTACAGGGACTTATGGGATATTACTATGCAAAAGCTGCAGGTGAAGATGAGCTAGTTTTTACAGCAATAAGAGAACAATATTTACCTGATGGTGAAGACTCAGATTTACCATCAAACAAATTCTCAGCAATAGTTGCACTATCATACAAGCTTGATAATCTTATGGGACTTTTTAGCGTTGGTAAGATTCCAACTGGTTCAAAAGATCCATTTGGACTAAGACGAGCAGCAGCTGGTATTGTAAAAATTGCTATGGAACACAAAGTTGAAGTAAATCTATCAAATATAATTGATAATTTATTAGATACTTATAGTGGATTAAAAAAAGAAAAACTAATTGAATTTTTCAATGAAAGATTATTTAAAATATTCGAAGTAAATCCATCTGTAATAAAAGCAGTACTTGGAAGTGGGGAAGGGGATATTTATAAAATTTCTCAAAAGATTTGTGCTCTTAATCCAATAGTATTAAGCGATGACTTTAAAGAATCATCAACGACCTTTAAAAGAGTAGCAAATATCATTAAAGATATTGATGTAAATAGTTTATTAAGTGTTGATGAATCTTTATTTGAACAAGAAGAAGAAAAAGATTTATATTCAACTTATACTCTGTTAATAAATAAAAAATATAATACTTATGAAGAAGAACTAGATGCACTATTTTCTTTAAAGCCAAAATTAGATAAATTTTTTGATAATGTTTTTGTAAATCATGAAAATGAAAATATAAAAATAAATAGAAAAAATCTAATAGGACTTGTTTATCAAGCATTTAGAAATATTGCAGATATTAAAGAAATTACAATTTAAGGATTACAAATGAAAAAGTTTTTAGCTCTTATCACATTGGTAACATTTATTACTGTATTAAGTGGATGTGCTACATGGAATGGTGTTAAAAAAGACACTTCTGACGCTTATGATGCGACAAAAGAAGCTATTCATGATGCAACAAAGTAATTAGTTTACTTTGTTGTTTTACTATTAAAAGTATGGTAAGTAAATTTTATAGTCTTTATTTATTTTAAATAAAATATTTAAAGACATTTTTTGAAGTAGAGTAAATCTTTTATATAAAACAATATATTTATTTGGTAAAAAATCAAACTTGATATTATTTTTTGTTAAAGTGTAAGTTATTTTTATTAATTCTCTTTTAGCTGATTCATATTCATTATCATAATCAAATTTTAAAACCTTATTTTCATTGTCAAATTCATAGTAAGCTAAGTTAAGTGAATCGATTTGTGTTTTTATATCTTTCATGTTATTACTTTATTTAAATTTGTTATTATATTATTTTATTATCCATTAGTTAACAGAAGATTAACAAACTAATCTTTTTTTAAGAAAGTATGAGTGATTTTTGTAAAATAGAGTGAAATTCACTCTATTTTATTATTTACAAGCAGAAAATGAGATTTTACCTTCATTTTTTTCTAAAAGTTTTTTTCCTATGCCTTTTACATTTAAAAGGTCATCTTTATTTTTAAAACACTTATGTTCAGTTCTGTAGTGAACGATTGCTTCAGCTTTTTTAGCTCCAATTCCATTTAGTGTTTTTAATTCCTCAACAGAAGCTTTATTCATGTCAATTGCAAATAAAGCCAAACAAAACAGCACTAGTACCAAAATAATTTTCATTTATTCTCCTTAATTTAAATAATATATTATTATAAAATTTAAATTAATTTATGCTTTAATAATAATTATTATGAAACTATTAAGAATAAAATATACTTATTTATTATTTATAAACTTTAAAACATCTTCAAAATTTCCAGATATAATCTGTTTAACACTACAGGCAATCATTAAATTTATAGAATAATCAAAATCTTCAATAATCATATTGTCATTATCAACATATACATTATTAAGAAGTTGCTTTTCCTCATCTTTAAAGCTATCTAAATAACTTTGATTATTTTCCATATAGCCATAAACTTCTTTTCCTAAGGCTTTTGCATAACCACACTCCCAAATTGTGCCAGAATCAGCCTCTTTACCACGAAATTGATTCAAGTTTGCAATAACTATATCTGATTTATGTATTAATTCAACATTTGCTTTATAAATATCTTGTGCTATTTTTTGTTTATTTTGATTAAAATCAACAACATTATCTAAGGGATATAATCCTTCATATCCATATTTTTTGCAAAGAGCAGAGTAGGTTTGACCTATTTGTATAGAATCTTGTTTAAAAACATCAAATCCAGCAATATATATTTTTTTCATATTATTTAGTCCTATTTTGTTATATTTTATAAAAGTATTGCTTTTTTTATACAAGAACTTAATGAAGTCTTTTCTGAAAGTATTGGTTTTACATTAGATGGAAAATATTTTAAAGTTGTTTCTCCAATTGATATTGCTTTAAAGCTATGATGCCATTTAAATGTTTTAAAAAAGTACTCTACGGTAGAAGGTGATGAAAATATTATTTTTGAATTTTTAGGTAAAACTTCTTTTATCAAAGGCTCTACATAATTGTTTTCATAAAGAATTACTTCTTCTGATAAGATACCATTTTTATTTAAATCACTACTTATATTTGATGTAATTTTATTGCCTCTTACATATAAAACTTTTTTATTTTTTAATTTACATATTAATTCATTTGTAAATTCACAAGTATTACTTTTATTTGCGATCAAACTAATATGACCACCTAACTCTTTTACTTTTTTTGCACTTTCTTTACCAATAACATAACAAGGAATATCTTTCCAATCACTATTAACTTTATTAATACCTATAACACCATTTTGTGAGCTAAATACTAAAGCATCAAATTTTGTAAGATCTATATCTTTTTTTAGGTACTTTATTTCAAATAATGGAATATTTTTTGCCCATTTTCTTTTTTGATTATTTAATAAAAAGATATTTGCTTTTGAATTATTGTAATCTTCTATTTTATTTTTAATTCTTTTTACTATTCTATCAAAAATAGAAAATCTTTTATTTATTGCAATCAAACTATTATTTTCAAGGACATCAAATCTTATATTATTTTTTGAAAGAACATAAGTAATTTTAAAAAACTCTTTTTTTACATTTTCATTAGTGTAATCTACATCATTTATAAATAGATTCTTTTTATAATCATAATCAAAATAAATAAGATTAAGTGTTGGAATAATTTGTTCAATTTTTTTCATTATAAATACTCTTTTTTATTTTATTAGATGATAATACATATTAATTAATAAAGAGTTAATAAGGGGAACTTTTAAGTAGAAAATTGGTTGCGGAAGCAGGATTTGAACCTACGACCTTCGGGTTATGAGCCCGACGAGCTACCGGACTGCTCTATTCCGCGGCAATAAAATTTTGGATGGGGTAGCAGGATTCGAACCTGCGAATATCGGCACCAAAAGCCGAGGCCTTACCGCTTGGCGATACCCCAATTTTTTGAGATGGGAATTATAGTAAATTTTTAGATTTTTGTCAAGATAATTAATATTTATTTTTATATATTTTGATATAATCACTTTATATATAAAAAACAATTAAAAGAGATTTAAAATGTCAGCAATTAAAAGAGTACAAGAAGCTATTGAAGAGATAAGAAAAGGTAACATGGTAATCATGTTAGATGATGAAGATAGAGAAAATGAAGGTGATTTAGTTTATGCAGCAGCATTATCTACTCCACAAAAAGTAAATTTTATGGCAAGTCATGCGAAAGGTCTTGTTTGCGTATCTATTACTAAAAATACAGCAAATAGATTAGAACTAAATCCAATGGTTGCAGCAAATACTTCATCTTATGAAACTGCTTTTACAGTTTCAGTTGATGCAGCAAGTGCAAGTACTGGTATTAGTGCAGGTGAGAGAGATGATACTATTAAAATATTAGCAAATCCAGTAAGTAATACAAAAGAATTAGTAAAACCTGGACATATTTTTCCTCTAATTGCAAAAGATGGGGGAGTTCTTGTTAGAACAGGTCACACAGAAGGTTCTATAGATTTATGTAAACTAGCAGGGTTTAATGGTGAAGCTGTTATTTGTGAGATTATGAAAGATGATGGAACAATGGCAAGAAGAGATGATTTAGATATTTTTGCTCAAAAACATAATCTAAAACAAATCTATATCTCTGATCTAGTAGAGTATAGATTATCACATGAAATATTAGTAGAAGAAGTTTCTTCCGCAAATATAAACTTTTTTGGAAAAGAAGTTATAAAAAAAGAATTCAAGGATCATTTAAATAATGTACATACTGCAATTATATTTGGAGATTTTGAAGATACAACACATGTTAAATTTCATTCAGTAATTCCAGATATTCAACTATTTTTAAATGATGATAAATTGAATTCTATGATTAAAACAATAAATTTCCTACAAGCAAAGAATGGTATTTTAATTTTTCTTAATGAATTTATGAATCATCCAGAATCAAAAAAAGATTATGGAATAGGTGCTCAAATACTTAACTTGTTTGATATCAAAAATATAAAACTACTAACAAGTGGTGGGAAGCACTCATTTGTAGGTCTAACAGGCTTTGGTTTAGAAATTGTTGAAGAGATTCAAATAGAGGGCTAAAAAGTTGTAGTAGGGAGACTTATTTTATCCCTGCTACTGTTTTAACCACTTCAAGTGATTTTTTTATCTTTATAATATCTTCACTTAATTCTTTTTCATTTTCTTTATAATATGTAGAAGATTCAATTATATTTATCTTATTTTCAAGTTTTAATATAGAACTAGCTCTTGTATCTTCATCTTCAATATTCATATAACTTAATGGATTTTGGCTAGAAAGTTTTTTTAACCTAAATAAAAAAAGATACTCATTATCAGGCGTCTCTTCAAAAAAACTACAAATTTCATTATAAACTTCCTCTTTTGATGAATCAAATTTATTATATATTACATTTACATAATCATTTAAAAAAATTTCATAATTCTCATAATCAATAAAAAAATCTTTTAAAGAGATACTTTCTATATCTTTATTATTAAACTTCTCATCAATCATATGAA
The DNA here is from genome assembly GCF_042214795.1 of Arcobacter iocasae. GTDB lineage: Bacteria > Campylobacterota > Campylobacteria > Campylobacterales > Arcobacteraceae > Arcobacter > Arcobacter iocasae. Next base: position 3,013,348 of record NZ_CP090177.1, read on the forward strand.
CAGCACATAAGTATGCCACTTTAGAACATTTTCTCTCAATATCTTTTAAAATACTTTTAAATTCCATTATTTTATCCTTAAATAAAAAAAGGGAGATGATAAAGTCATCTCCCTTTTTTAATAAAAATTACAAATTTTTATAATTGTGGACCAGCTGCTGTAAAATCATAATCACTTTCTAATGTTAAATACTTTTTGAAATTTTTAACATACATTCCTGCAAGTTTTTTTGACATTTCATCATAAGCTTCTGTATCTTCCCAAGTATGTCTAGGATTTAATACTCTTGTTTCAACACCATCAAGTGTTTTTGGAACAGCTAAATTAAATACTGGAAGTGTTTCAAAATCACTTTCAGTTATAGAACCATCTAAAATAGCATTTATACAAGCTCTTGTATTTTTAATACTCATTCTTGTACCAATACCATAAGGACCACCAGTCCATCCTGTATTTACTAAATAAACATTTACTTTATGTTCATCAATTTTTTTACCTAAAAGTGCCGCATAAATAGTTGGATTTAAAGGTAAAAATGCTTCACCAAAACATGAACTAAAAGTAGCAACTGGTTCTGTAATACCTCTTTCTGTTCCTGCAACTTTTGCAGTATATCCACTTAAGAAATAGTACATTGCCTGTTGTTTAGTAAGTTTTGCAACTGGAGGTAAAACACCGAATGCATCAGCACATAAGAAAATAATATTTTTAGGATGACCACCCTTCATATCAGGTGTATGGTTTTCAATATGACTTAAAGGGTAAGAAACTCTTGTATTTTCAGTTTTACTTCCATCAGTAAAATCTACAACACCATTTTCATCAGCTACAACATTTTCTAATATTGCACCTTTTTTAATAGCTCCATATATTTCTGGCTCATGTTCTGCAGATAAGTTAATAACCTTAGCATAACAACCACCTTCGAAATTGAAAACTCCATTATCATCCCAACCATGTTCATCATCACCAATTAAAGCTCTTTTAGGATCAGTTGACAATGTTGTTTTTCCAGTACCAGAAAGTCCAAAGAATAAAGCTGTATCACCATCTTCACCAATATTTGCAGAACAATGCATTGGCAATTTTCCTTCTAAAGGAAGCCAATAGTTCATCATAGAGAAAAGACCTTTTTTCATCTCACCAGCGTACCAAGTACCACCAATAATTGCAATATTTTCCTCTACATTAAAAACCACAAAAACTTCAGAATGAAGTTCATGACTCACATATGATTTATCTATTGTTTTACAAGCATTGTATACTGTAAATTGAGGAGAGAATTCAGCTAAGTCTGATTCATCAGGCATTATAAACATATTTTGTATAAAATTTGCTTGCCAAGCTATTTCTGTAATAAATCTAGCTGATCTTCTTGAATCAATAGAAGCACCACAAAATACATCAGTAACAAATAAATCTTTATTGCTTAACTGTTTTTTTGCAGTTAATAATAAATCATCGTAAACATCTTTTGTTACAGCACTATTTATATCACCCCAAGCTATATATTTGTTTGAAGGATCTTGATTTACAAAAAATTTATCTTTTGGACTTCTACCAGTAAAAATACCAGTATCAATCATTAAAGCGCCAGTTGAAGATATTTGCGCACCTTCATTTTTTACTGCATGATTAATTAATAAATCTACATCACTGTTTCTATATACAGTTTGAACGTTTTCTAAACCTAATTGGCTTCTAATATCAGACATTATTCTTTTTTTCCTAATAATTTAAAATATTGATAATAATACACCCGCCGCTACTGCAGAACCAATAACACCGGCAACATTTGGACCCATCGCATGCATCAATAACACATTTGATCTGTCATATTCCTGACCAACTTTACTAACAACTCTCGCTGCCATTGGTACAGCACTAACACCTGCTGCTCCAATTAATGGATTAATTTGATTATCTTCAGAACTAAACTTATTCATAAGTTTAGCCATAAGTACACCAGCTGCAGTACCCGCAGAAAATGCTAATAATCCAATAACCATAATCCCTAATGTATCTAACACTAGAAATTTATCCGCTGCTAATTTTGAACCAACTCCTAAACCTAAGAAGATAGTTACAATATTAATTAAAGAATTTTGCATTGTATCGGAAAGTCGCTCAACAACTCCTGATTGTTTTAAGAAATTTCCAAATGCAAATGCTCCTATTAGAGGAGTTGATTCTGGAAGTACTAAAACAGCGAGCATTAAAATCAAAATAGGTAAAAAAAGTTTTTCCAATTTATGTACTTTTCTTAGTTTTGGCATTTTAATTCTTCTCTCAGCATCAGTTGTAAGAGCTTTCATAATTGGAGGTTGAATAACTGGAACTAATGCCATATAAGAATATGCGGCAACAGCAATTGCCCCTAACATCTCAGGAGCAAGTCTATTTGCAATAAAAATTGATGTGGGACCATCAGCTCCACCAATAATAGAAATAGCAGATGCAGTTTGTAAGTCAAATCCTATCATAACTGCACCAACAAGTGATCCAAAAATACCAAATTGTGCGGCACCACCAAGTAGGGCAGCTTTTGGATTAGCTAAAAGTGGTGAGAAGTCTGTCATTGCTCCAACACCCATAAAAATCAATAGTGGGAAAAATTCATTTGCTATTCCCATATTATAAATAATTCCTAACATCCCATGTTCACCACCCATGTGGGCCAAAGGAATATTCGCTAATAATCCACCAAAAGCAATAGGAAGAAGTAATAAAGGTTCAAACCCTTTTGCAATTGCTAGATAAAATAGTACAAAACAAATGATAAACATTATAATTCTACCAAATGATTGTTCAAAAAATGTCATGGGTCTTTCATGAGCAGAATTTGGCTCTGAAGTCATAACATCATCACTTGGATTAATTAAAGCATTAATACCTGTAGTATTAAAAAAAGAAACTACTAGTTGCCCAATAGTTTTAGAGTGATACTCTTTAGTTTTTGTTTGAGTTTCTGTCCCACTTTGGGTATCAGAAGCAAATGCATTTATGCTAAATATACACATAAGTGAAATTAACAAAGAAGCGATTAATTTTTTATTCATAAATTTTCTCCAATTTGTTTATTAACCAATAATGGCAATAACTTGACCTTCTTCAACAGCTTCACTTTGACTTACTAAGAAAGATTTTATTGTACCATCAACTGGTGCTTCAACATCAATTTCCATTTTCATAGCTTCTAAAATCGCAACAACTTCACCTTTTGCAACTTTATCACCTACATTTTTAGTTATCTTCCATACATTACCACTAACAGTTGCCCCAACTTCTACACCATCACCACTTGATACTGGCGCTGCAGCAGCTTGAGTTGTTGTTGTATTTTGAACAGGTGTTACTTGAATATCTGCATTTCCTTCTGCAACAGTTACATTAAATTTTTGTCCATCTACTACTACAGTATAGTTTCCAGTTGAATTACCCATAACTTTATTTTCTCCTAATTTACAATCTTTATCATCTTCACATATATCTAAACTATTTTTTCTAACACTTAAAGGACTATTTCCTTTTAAAAATGAAATTCCTTTTTCATCACAAGCAGCCGCTATAAAAATATTTTCTTCAGTAGTTTCAATATTTTCTTCAACAAGTCTATTTTCCCAATATTTCATAGTTTTCTTTTCATCTCTATCTGAAATATCTAATGGATTTTCTTTTGTTGGTTTTAATTTTAATTTTTCTGCTGCTAATGCTACAACCTCGGCATCTGGTTCAACAGGAGTTTTACCAAAGTATCCAAGTACCATTTTCCCATAACCAGGTGCTATTTGTTTCCATGGACCAAACATTACATTTGCATATGCTTGTTGCCAATAAAATTGAGAAACAGGAGTTACAGAAGTACCGTATCCACCTTTTTCAACAACTTCTCTCATAGCTTTTATAACTTCAGGAAATTTGTGTAAAGTACCATTATCTCTCATCATTTGAGTATTTGCAGTCAATGCACCACCTGGCATTGGTGAGAAAGGAATCAAAGGAGAAACTTGAGTAGCTTCTGGTGGCATAAAGTAATCTTTTAAACAATCATTTAAAACTTCTTCATATTTTAGAATTTTTTCTATTTCTAAACCACCAAGATCATAATTCATTCCTTTAACTGCATGCATCATAGTTAAAATATCAGGTTGGCTAGTACCACCTGAAACTGGATTTGCAGCTAAATCAATACCATCAGCACCAGCATCAAGTGCAGCTAAATAACAAGAAACACTAACCCCTGCTGTTTCATGAGTATGTAGTCTAATATGAGTATCTTCACCCACTAACTTTCTAGCCATTTTGATTGTATCAAAGATTTTTTGAGGAGAAGAAGTTCCTGAGGCATCTTTAAAACAAATAGAATCATAAGGAACACCACTATCTAATATTTTTCTTAATGTTTTTTCGTAAAAAGGAACATCATGTGCACCAACACATCCTGGAGGTAAATCCATAAGTGTTACAACAACCTCATGGTTTAAACCATATTTTTTAATACATTCTGCTGAGTATTCAAGATTTTGAACATCATTTAAAGCATCAAAGTTTCTAATCGTAGTTGTTCCATGTTTAGCAAACATTTTTGCATGTAAATCAATAAGATCTCTTGACCCTGTATCTAACATAACAGTATTAATTCCACGAGCTAGAGTTTGTAAGTTTGCATCGGGGCCAACTATTTCCCTAAATTTATCCATCATTTCAAATGCATTTTCTTGTAAATAGAAGAATAAAGATTGAAATCTTGCTCCTCCACCAAATTCAAAATGATTTATACCTGCCTCTTTTGCAGCTTCAACAGCTGGAAAAAAGTCATTCATTAAAACTCGCCCACCAAAAACTGATTGGAAACCATCCCTAAAAGTGGTATCCATTATATCAATATATTTTTTTGACATTAAAATTAACCTTTTTGATTATTGTGATGTTGAATAGCTGCAGTTATAGCAGCAATCTTTTTTGCAGTATTATCAGATGTTGCAACACTAGGTTGAACTTTTCTAGCAGGTTTTATATTTTCTTTTTCAGGAAAATACTTTTTAATAAGCCCTGCTTGAGCTTTCAAAGCTAAAACCATAATTATAAGGAAAGAAAAAACTATTCCCATTCCTAAAACCATAAATTTTAATGCTTCCATGACTAAATTTGTTTCCATATATTTCTCCGTCAAAACACCGAATTCAAATTAAATTCTATAGTAATTAACCTTTGTTAAAATTAATTTTATGGAAAATATATGTAAAATTTTAAAATTTACACTATTTATACATATTTACAATATTTTGTTACCATATTTGTATAATAAATAGTCTATTCTTTTTATAGCTCTTGAAATTGATGATTTTGTATCTAAAATGATTGTTTGCATGTTATTCTCCTATAAATATTTCAAATTTTAATATATTTTCATAAAACTATTGAAAAATCTTTCATTTTGTAATATAATTTCAAAAAAGGAGACAAAATGTTATTAGTAAATGAAATAATTGAAAGACTGAAAGATGTTTTAAGTACTGATGGTATCAAAGGGAAAATCTTTGACAAAGATGTTGCGGATGCACTAAGTTTATCACAAGCTAATTTTGCAACTATGAAAAATAGAAGTAGAATACCTTTTTCAAATATACTAGACTTTTGTGCAATAAAAAAGATTTCGATAAATTGGCTTTTATATAATCAAAATCCTGGATCACTTGTGGACTCAACAGATAAATACTGGATAAAATATTTTCCGGAAATTTCAGTTAGTGCAGGGGGAGGGGCATATGATAGTGATGAAAATTATGAAAATATTGAAGTTCCACCATATTTTGTAGATACTTTAGGTGGAGAGCAAAACTTAAAAAATATCGAAGCTATAAATGTAATTGGTGACTCAATGGAGCCTACATTAAATTCAAATAATATTATCTTTGTAGATAAATCAATAAAAAGTGGATTTAGAGATGGGATCTATGCTTTTACAACTACTCATGGACTTTTTGTAAAAAGAATACAAAAAAGAGTTGATGGAAAACTTGATATTATTTCAGATAATAAAGACTATCCTGCTCAAGTTATGAAAATCGATGAATTAGAGGTTTTAGGTAAAGTTGTTGGCTCTTTTGGAATGGTATTCTAAAAGAGTTCTGCACTTTCATGCAAAGATAGCTTTAAAGTCTCTTCGACTTTAAACTTATCATATCCCATTATATAAATTGCATTGAAATTTTCTTTTTTAATAACTTGTTTTAAATTATCTAAATTTTCTAAGACAATTTGGGCTTCATCTAAACCTTCAATATAAATAGGACTTATGAATATAGTTTTACCATATTTATATTTTTTTTCTAAATACTTAATTTCATCTACCAGTAATTCTAAGTTTTTTTGACAAACAATGAACTTATTGCTCTTACCAAAATCTATTACATTTAAATATTTATCCACAAAAATAGGTTTAAAGTGCGTTAATTTCATTAGTTTATGAAAATCAATATCTATATTTAAAAAATTGTAAACATCTAAAAATTGATTTATATAAAGTGATGGGATTTTTAGTTTGTTAAAATATTTTTCTTCATATGAAAATGATGTTTCAAATAACGAGTGTTCGATAAGATTATCAATTTTGTACTCTTTTGTAGAAAAAACTTTATAATTTGGATATATTTTTTTGATAAGCTCTTCATCTGCACAAAAAAATATCTCTTCTTCACTTAGATTTTCCATAATTTTAGTACTTCTTAATAAATTAGAAGAGATAAGATGAATCTCTTTTTTTGAAGACTTATATATGTTTATTAAGTCATAAGTAACTTTATCACAATAATAAACTTCTAAATTAAGCGTAGAAAACTTAAATCTAAAAAGTTTGACTAAAGCTTGATAAACTGAGGGTACTTTTATCCAAGCAATTTCTTTATCTAACACTTCAATTTCAAAATCATAAACAATAGCAAAAGCACCATTTTGCATAGCAATTTCTATATCATCTTTATTTTTAACTAAAAATAAATCACCTTCAATTACTTTTTTTGGATCAGTTTTAATATTGTATATAAAAGAAATAGATGGAGAGTTTTGAAGCTCGCCATCTATAATATCAATGATAGAAGAAATATTCACAATATTTCTTAAGAGATTTTCGTTCCAGAAACTTTTGGTTTTTCAGGACGAACTAAATTTAAACCATTTTCATCACGAGCAGCTAGAAGCATACCTTCACTTATCATTCCCATTAGTTTTGCAGGTTTTAAGTTTGCTACAACACAAGCTTGTGTTCCCACAAGCTCTTGAGCACTGTAAGACTCTTTTATTCCAGCTAAAATTTGTCTATTTCTTCCTTCTCCTAAATCAACTTGGAGTTTTAAAAGTTTTTTAGATTTTGGAACTTCTTCAGCTTCTACTATAGTACCAATTTTTAAAGTTGTTTCAAAAAATTTATCAATTGTAATTAAATTATCTTCTTCAATAGGTTCTTCTACTTTTTCTTCTTTTTTAGCAGGTTGAGTAGCTACATCAGTTGGTTTTGCTTGCTCTAATAATAGTTCTTCTATTCTTGGGAATAGTTGTTCTATTTTAGTAATAGTAACATCTTCAATTAATTCTTTGTTTCCTATGATTTTTGTATAGTTTTCAGTATTTATTTCTAATCCAATACATTGAGCTATTTTAGAAATTTTGTCAGGCATTACAGAATCTAAAAGTAGGGCAACCTTAGCCATAATATTAGTAATCAAAGCAACTAAAGCCATAGCTTCATCTGCTTTTCCTTCTTTCATCTTAGTCCAAGGTTCATAATCACCAATTGCTTTATTTGCAATTGTTAAAACTTTCCAAATCTCTTCAAGATATCTATTTAATTGCATATTATAAATATAAGCTTCAAGTCCAGCTAAAATCTCATTTACTTCATCTAATTCTTTACTATGAAATTTAACTACATCTTTTGAAGTAACTTTATATTCAAAGTATTTTCCACTCATACCAATAATTCTATTAAGTAAATTTCCTAAGTCATTACCTAAATCTGAATTTATTCTATCCATTAAAGCTTTTTGAGAAAAATCACCATCTTGACCAAAAGGAACTTCTCTAAGCATAAAATATCTAAAAGCATCAAGACCGTAAGCATCTGCCACTTCTTTAGGATTTACTACATTTCCTTTTGATTTTGACATCTTATCACCATCTCTTGTCCACCAACCATGAGCTGCTATATGCTTTGGTAATGGTAAATCTAAAGACATCAAAAATGCTGGCCAATAAATAGCATGAAATCTTAAAATGTCTTTTCCAACTAACTGAATATTTGCTGGCCAATATTCCATATTCTTATCATCTGTTCCATATCCAAGTGCTGTAATATAGTTCAATAAGGCATCTAACCACACATACATAACATGTTTTGGTTCATTTAATGATTCAGGTAATTTAACACCCCAATCAAATGAAGTTCTAGATATAGATAAATCTCTTAATCCACTTTTTACAAAATTTATAATTTCATTCTTTTTAGAACGAGGTAAGATACAGTCTGGATTTTCTTCATACCATTTTAGAAGTTTATCTTCATAAGCAGATAATTTAAAGAAATAACTCTCTTCTTTTACTATATTTGTAGGTTTTCCACAATCAGGGCAAAACTCATCTTCTATTAATTGTTTTTCAGTAAAAAATGTCTCACATGACACACAATAATAACCTTCGTACTCACCCTTATAAATATCACCTTTATTAAACATTTTTTCAAAGGCAAATTGCACACCAGTTTTATGCTCTTCATCAGTTGTTCTTATAAACTTGTCATATGTGATATCGAAATCATCCCATAAAGCTCTAAATTTACCAGAAACTTCATCCGCATACTCTTTAGAAGTTTTACCTCTTAGTTTTGCACTCTCTTCGATTTTTTGTCCATGTTCATCAGTACCAGTAAGTAAGAAAGTCTTATTACCAGTTAATCTTGAGTATCTAGCCAACATATCAGCGATGATTGTAGTATAGGCATGACCTATATGCGCAACATCATTCACATAATAAATAGGAGTAGTAATATAAACATTTTTATGACAATTCATTTTTTACCTTTAATTAAAATTCAAATCCACCGGTAGAACCTTTGTTCATTGATTCATACACGGCTATAACATATCTTTTTCTTATTTCACAATCAAAAAACTTCTCACAAGGATTACAAGAATCAAAACCAAAAGATTTTTGACACTCTTTTAATCCAACTATTTGCTCTTCTAAAGCTTCTTCCCAATGATCTGGAGTTTGATTATTTTCCATTTTCACTATAAACTTTTAAAACTCTATTTATCTCTTCTTTTGAACCAAAAAAACAAGGAGTTGTATCATGAATATGAGTAGTAGGAACTTCTAAAACTCTTTTAAATCCATCAACTGCTCCACCACCTGCTTTTTCATAAGTAAGTGCGAAAGGAAATACTTCAAAAAGTTGTCTTAGTTTTCCTTTTGGTCTATCAGTTGTTCCTGGATATGAAAATAATCCTCCACCTTTTAGAAGTATTTGATGAAGATCTGGGACCATTCCACCGCTATATCTTAATCTATAACCATCATTAAATATATCATCGATTAGTTGTTTATGGAAAGGAGCCCAACAATTTTGTGTAGAACCAGGAGCATTTAACTTACCTTTTTCATTTAACTTAATATCTTGAATAAATTTAAATTCCCCATTAAGTAATCTATACATTTTTACATCATCAGTAGTAATTACCATTTCAACTCTAGGTCCAAATACTACATAAACAGAAGCTATTATATTAGCAGCATTAAACTCATTTTCATAAATACCAAAAATAGACCCAACTGATAAATTTACATCAACAAGTGATGAACCATCTAAAGGATCATAAGCAATTAGATACTTTCCATCGTCATGTAGGTTTACGATATTTTCTTGTTCTTCACTAACTATTGCTTTTATTGATTTAACTTTTGAAAATATCTCTTCAATAATAATATCACTTTGAATATCAAGTTTTAGTTGTGTATCACCAGTTGAATTTTCTAGTTCACTTTTACCTGTATCACCTGTTTCTATAAGATATTTAATCTTTATAGCTGATTCTTTTATGGCATCAAAAATTTCATTCATTATTTTACTCTTTTCGCATTTTGCTCAATCCATTTGATTATCTCTTCTGGATCATTTAAATCTAATTTTACCATTCCCTCAGGAACATCTTTTATACTATCATCTGTTGCAATAACATCAGTTACCTCAAAATAAGAATCTTCAATTCTATCCCTAAAAACTGCGATTCGGGGTAGGGGAAGTGTTTTAAGACCTTCAACTAATAAATAATCAAATTCCCCAAACATATCTATAATCTCTTCCAAAGAAGAATTTGTTTGTTTAAACATTGTAGTTCTTGTAGGTCCCACAACTGCGACATCTGCACCTGTTTGAAAGAACTTAAAGGAGTCTTTTCCTTCCCTATCAAAGCTAGCTTTATCCTTAGGATCATGCTTAACTATACAAACTTTATACCCCATATCTTGAAGAATACTTGATACTTTTATTACTAATGTTGTTTTTCCGCTATTTGAAGGACCTGTAAAAGCCACAGCCAAATGTTTTTTTGTATTTAATTTCATTTTGGGATTTTATCTAAATGATGGTTAAAGTATCTTTAGTGTAAAATCACGAACTTATTATACAAATTTGGAGATTTAATGAACAAACTTTTATCAATTATTTTATTTACTTTTTTACTTTTTATAACTGGTTGTAGCTCTTATTCTATAACAAAATATTTTAATAAAGATGAGTTTTTTCTTAACTCTTTACAATATACTAAAAAAGCAGATATTGTAGAAAATAATGAAGTTATATCTATATTTACTGCAACATATTTAAATAAAGTTGATGATAAATATGATGATAAGTACGAAAACTTCATAGTTTCTATTTATGTTGCAAATAATAAAAAAGTTGGAACACCAATCATAACTTTAGATAAACAAAGTTATTCAAAAGAGGAAGAAGAAGATAATATAAGTTATAAAGAAAATTATACAAAGATGGAAGAGATAAAGAAAGGTTCAAAAATCATTGAATCAATTCCTTTAAAAAACCCATGGGCAAAATATTATTTAATCAAATTTGAAAAAAATAAAAATATAGAAAATCCAGTATTAAGATATAAATTTAGTGAGAAACAGAAGGCTGAAATAAGCTTTTAAAAAACTCTTCTAAACTTAGTTCTTTATTATCTATAATCTTTGTATAGGCAATAAAGCTTACAATAAAAGCTTTTGCTTTTTCATTCCCCATAAGCTCTAAACTTAAATATGGCGCATAAAGACTATTTGTCTTAAATAAATCAAATTTTAATTTATCATTTAAATATTCTTTATTATTAATATACCCATAAAAAAACATCAAAGGATGAGAATAATCAGTTTTTAAATCATCTAATATATAGGTAAAATAATCAATATTTATCTTAGGGTCAAGAAGTTCTTCTTTTTTAGTGGTTAAATTATATAAAAGCATTAGTTTTTCAGCTTTTCTTAGACTTACTTGCATCAAACCTAAGTTAAACTCAGGTGATACTTTATTTTCATCAAAAGAGCTTAGAGTCTTTGCAAATGAGTTTATTAGTATATTTTTATAATTAGAATATTTTTTTAAGAAATCATAATCTAAAACTTTAAAATCATCACCAAAATTAATCTTCTCTTTCAATTGTTGTTTTATGTATAAAGTATAAATATTTAAATCATTTGATTCTTTAAGGGCATTTAAACTCTTTTCATCTTTATTTAATAAATAAAGCCAAAAGTTAGCTTTATCTTTGTCTTTTTGAGTAATAGCTTTTAAGAGGGCATTTTCAAAGTATATATTTGTTTTTAGATCATATTTTTTGTTTAAAACTCTATTTAAACCTAATAAAAATGATGTTTCATAATTATAATTTGTATCATCAAATTCTAAAAAAGTAGATTGCAAAAAATTTAATTTAGGATTTGAAATAGCCATTAATAAAAACTTTTCAAATCTTTTATCATCTTTTATTTTTTTAATAGTATTAGAAGGAAGTTTGTAATTTAGTTTTTCATATAAAAAGTTATTACTAACATTTAAATATATATCATATATCATATCTTTAGAAGAAGAAACAAGCTTAGTAAAAGGAATAGGGGAGTTTATAATTTTTAGCTCTTTTGCTAAAGTAGGGTAGCTATCTTGGATCTTTTGTATTATTGAATTTAATTCTAAAGCATTTAATCCTAAAGCTTTTTTTAGTGTAAGTCCAACAGCAATACAATCACTATATGAATCAACTAACTCTTTTGCTTTTGCATTTAGACACTGAGAGACAGCTAGCGTCTCATCAAGGTCTATTTTTTTTGCATATTCATCAAAAATGGTTTTATTTACATTTGAAATATGTTCTAATATATTTATAGTATTATCATATGATTTTTCACTATTTGACAATTTTACATAATTGTCAAAATCACTTTTTAAAATATCTTCAGATGAATATACATAAGAATTTATGAGAAGAAAGCATAATACAATCTTAAATCTCATAAAAAATCCTTACATACCCATAAATAATCTTCCTAAAAATTTTTCTAGGAAAATAAGTACTAAAATAAGAATCATTGGTGCTAAATCCATACCACCAAATACTGTAGGAATATACTTTCTTATTAAAGCATAAGCAGGTTCTGTTAATCTATATAACATTTGAACTATTGGATTATAAGGATCTGGTCTAACCCAAGAAATAAGTGCCGAAATAATCACAACCCATTTATATAAAAATATAACGTTCATAACAACTGTAGCTATTGCCCCTATTAGTGCATCTATCATTTTATAATCTCTCCCATATAATTTTTAATCAGTGAATAAATAGTTGATAAATCTGGACCTGAATATGTTCCTGTCAAAAGATATCTTAAAGTTATTGATAAAGATTTATCATCTAATTTTGTATTTTCTTTAATATATTTTTCTAATTCATTAAAATGATCCATAAAAGGGACAGATGATAAACATTTTTTTAAATCAAAAAATTCATCTTCAAATCCTTCTAAAGAATCTTTTGACCCAAAGATTAAATCTATTTTAGCTTTAATCTCATTTATTGTACTTACTTCTTCTAAATATAGTTTTCCTAACTTTCCAATATCTGTATCTGCAAAACCTAATATTTTAGATAATCTCATTTCATCCAAATCAGCAATATGTTTTTTGTTTATAAGTTTTAATTTTTCTATATCAAATTCAACTGCATCATTTGAAACTTTTTTAATATCAAACCACTCAATAGCTTCTTCAATTGTAAAAATTTCACTGGGAGTTTTATTTCCTAATAATACTAAATAATTAGCAATTGCACTTGGTAAAAAGCCTTGTTCTATAAACCATATTACGCTATTTTCATCATCTGTTTCATTCATGTCTTTATTAGTATTTACATTTAAAAGAGTAGGTATATGTATATAGTCAATATTTTTAGTATAATTTAATTGATTTCTTACATGTATCTGTTTTGCTGTATTTTCTATGTGTTTTGTATCTCTTATTATAGTAGAAATGTCATAAAGCATATCATCAACAGAACAAGAAAAGTTGTAAGTTGGTGTTTTATCATGTTTTAAAATAATAAATGAATCAACACTAGAAGGTTTAAAAGAAAATTTTCCTTTAAGTAAATCAGTAAATTCAATAGCTTTTTCTGGCTTTTTTATTCTAACTGTAAAGGGTGCATTACAGTTTAAAACTGTTTCATCAGATAAAGTTTCACAAAAGCCATCATAACTAATTACCTTTCCTTCTTCTTTACATTTTGCACTTATCTCTTTTAATTTTTCATCTGAACAAAAACAAGAATAAGCTTTTTTTGAACCCATTAACTGCATAGTTAACTTTTGATGATATTTTAAATTTTCACTTTGATAAACAACAGCTTTATGTTCAATAGAAAAAAGACTTAAAAGTTCAAGGATTGCTTTATCATTTCCAGCAATGATTTTTTCTTTATCTAAATCTTCTATTCTTATTAAAAGTTCTTCATTTAATTGTTTGGCAACAATGTAATTAAATAAAGCGACTCTTAGGTTTCCTAGGTTCATAACCTCTGTAAGACTTTGTGAGAACCTTAGCAAATTATTTCCTTACTATCGAAAATGATAAGTTTTCTATCTCAGAATGAGATTTAATATAGTCATTAATTTGTTTTAAATTTAGTTTTTCTATTTTTTCTAACTCCTTAGTAGAATAATCTTGCTCTAATCCTCTATAATAAAGAGTAAATGCTCGATTTAATCTTTGGCTTAAAGTTTCAACTCGTAAGGGCTCACTTCCTGTTAAAAAGTTTTTAGCAGCTTCTAATTCATCTTTTGTTATGCCTTTTTTTACAAATTCATTAACAATTTTAATTACTAAATCTTTTGCTTCATTTGCTGTTTCATTTTTTGTTTGCAAATAACCAGAAAAGTATGTGTGAGATTTATTTATAGAAATTTGACCATAAGCACTGTATGCTAAACCTCTTTTAACTCTTATTTCTTCCATCAATCTTGAACCAAAACCACTTCCACCTAAAATAAATGAAGCTACTTTTGCAATATAATTATTTTCATCATTTACTTTTACATCAAAAGGACTTCCAAAATAAATATATGCTTGTTCTGTCTCTTTTATCTGTTCTTTTATAACTTTTTTATCAGAAGCTTCAATATCAATCATTTTTGATTCTTTTCCATGTTTTAAAGAGCTTAAAAGAGGGGTTAAATCATTTTTTACTTCGTCTAAAGTAATATCACCACCTGCTACAATTATTAGATTTTCTAAAACTAAATTTGAATTAATAAAGTTTTTAACATCATCAAGTGAGATTTTTGAAATAGACTCTATTGTTCCACTTGAGGGATTTTCTAAAGCAGTACCATTAAAAAGTATTTTATTTAACTCTTTTCTTGATACATAATCATAGTCATTCTCTTTTCTTTTTAAAGAACCTGTTAAAATTGTTTTTATTTTTTCTACTGTTTCATCTTTATAGTTGGGAGATTTTAGTAATTCATTTAATAATTCTAAACCGTTTTTATAAACATCTTTAATAGATGATAGTTCTATAACAAATGTTTCAAATCCATGAGAAACATTTAATGAAATGGCCAAATTTTCTAATTTTTGTGCAAACTTTGTACTTCCATCTTCCAAAGTACCTTCATTTAACAATCTTGCAGATAAACCTGCTAAACCATTTTTATTATTATCTTTTATTGAACCACTATTTTTGAATACTAATTGCAAATTAAAAGTTGGCAAAGAGTGTTGTTCTTCAAAAATCACTGGTATATTTGTATTATTTATTTTAATATGCTCTATTTGGGCACCCATTAAAAATCCTTGTATTATTAATAATATTAATGCTATTTTTTTCATATTAGAATTAAAACCTTTCTAATATCTCATATGCAGTATTTCTTTTCGCTGGGTTTTCACCTATATCTCGTATTAATTCAATCATTTCATCTTGGTTCATACAATTACTAGCACCTGCAGCAGCAACTACATTTTCTTCCATCATAGTACTTCCAAGGTCATTTGCACCAAATTTTAAAGCCATTTGACCAATATAACTTCCTTGAGTCACCCAAGAACTTTGAATATTTGGGAAATTATCTAAAAAAATTCTTGAAACTGCTAACAATCTTAAATATCTATTTGAAGATTGAGGTTTCAAATCAGGAATATCTTCTAATAATTTTGTATTAGTACTTTGAAAAGACCACATAATAAAAGCTCTAAAACCACCTGTTTCATCTTGTAGTTGTCTAATTAAATCCCAATGTTCTATAATCTCTTCATCTGTTTCAACAGTTCCAAACATCATAGTAGCAGTTGTTTTCATACCAATTGAGTGAGCAAGTCTATGAACTTCTAACCATTTACTTGCATCTATTTTTTTAGGAGCAATTATATCTCTTACTCTATCACTTAAAATTTCAGCTCCAGCCCCAGGAATTGAACTTAATCCTTTAGCTTGTAATCTTTTTAAAACTTCTAAAATAGTTATTTTAGAAACTTTTGCTATATACACAATTTCAATAGCAGAAAAAGAGTGTAGGGTAATTTGAGGAAATTTAGTATGAATATGTTCAACTAAATCTTCATAGTAATCAATTTTTAATTTTGGATGAACTCCACCTTGCATAAGAATTTGTGTTCCACCAATTTCAAGTAATTCTTCTATTTTTTTATCAATTTCTTCATATGTTAATACATATGCATCATCATCTTTCCCATGTCTATAAAAAGCACAGAATTTACAATCTACCCAACAAACATTTGTATAGTTGATATTTCTATCAACAACAAATGATGTAATTCTATCAGGATGTAATTGTGCCTTAATTTTAGAAGCCATTTCTCCTAATTCAACTAAAGAAGTATTTTGAATTAAATCCAAAGCCTCTTTTTTCGTAATTCTATTTGTTATACTCATTTTTTTTACCATAATTTACTCTTTATATTTTTAAAAAGATGATCCTAAAGCGAATTCAAATGTAGATGTTTTATCGCCTTGTTTGTCATCTAAAGGTTGAGAGAAGATAAACTGGAGTGGTCCAAATGGAGATATCCATTCAAATAAGGCACCAGTTCCACTTCTTTTTACTTCTGAAAAAGAATCTTTTCCTATCATACCATAATCATAGAAAACTCCCCATCTCATTTTTGATTTAGGAATTAAGGGAAATGACAATTCTATACTATTTGCAAACATTTGCTTATAAACTGTTTTATTTACTAAATTATCATCTGGTCCAAAGGCATATGATTCATATCCCCTTAAAGATTTTGGTCCACCCATATATAAGGAGTCTCCTCTATTAAGTTGTCCATTATCAACCAGAAAATTTAAATTTGCTCTATATCTAAAAATCCAATCACTATCAATTAAATCTTCAAGGGAATGAAAATACCTAAAGTTTGTTAAACTCTTTAAATATTTAGAATCTCCTCCAACTCCTGCAAATTCTAAAGAAGTACCAGTTTTTATTCCTCTTCTTGGTATCATATAATCATCTGTATTATCAAAATTAATATAAGGGGTAATAGAACTCGTTATATAGTCTTGATTTACATCAGAAGGTAAAGGTTGTCCATCAGAAGTATCTGTATCTGTATATGATTCATCAATCATATCAAACCTATATCTTGCACCTGCATATAAGTTTCTTATAATTTCTCTTCCCGCTGATATAGAGAATCCCTTTGAAACTTTATCTAATTGATAAGCACCATTTACCGTACCTGAATAATCAATCTCTTCTTCAGATTGATGAATTTCCACTCTTCCATTATATTTACTATCTCTAATAGCTGGATTGCTTAAAGAAAGTGCATAATTATGATTTTTTTCTGAAAAATCAACATTCACAGCTGCAGCTAAACCAGATCCAAATACATTTTTTTCATTAATCCCAGCATTTAATAATAATCCATCATAAGAACCATATCCCCCACCAAGAGTAATATTTCCAGTGGGAGTCTCTTTAACTTTAACTACTAAATCCATACTATTATCAGTAACTCTTTTTTGCTCAATTATTACATCATCAAAAAAACCTGTTCTTTTTAGTTTATCTTTAGACTCATTAAAATCTGTAAGAGAAAATAAATCACCAGGTGCTAAATAAACATCTCTTCTTATAACTCTATCTAATGTTCTACTATTTCCAGAGATTATTACATCATTGATATAAACTTTTTTACCAGGAATTATATTAAATACTACATCAGCTGTACCATTTTTCTCATTTTTATTTATGTCATACTTAACTTGAGTAAAAGCATACCCCAAATCAGATACCTTTGTTTTTAAATATTCAACATCTTTTCTAAGTTTTTCAATATTAAAAACATCACCTTTTTCTAGTTTTAATTCACTATATAATGTTTTAGGATCAATTATTGAAGCATCAACATATATTTTAATATCATTAGTTGAATATTGCTTACCTTCCTGTATAAAGAAGTCTAAAACTGCATCATTTGACGCAAAGTTAATTTTCATAAAAGGATCTTTTACCACAGAATCTAAATAACCATTTTTCAAATACTGATCTCTAATTCGTGGAGCATCATAGTCTAGTTGTTCTAAATTAACTTCACCATTATTATTTCCAAACCACCAAGGAATAAAATCTCTTTGATTATTTGCAGTTACTTCAGTAAAATCATCTGCTTCTAGTTTAGTTGCTCCATAATAGTTAACTTTTTTAATTAAAATTTCATCACCAACATTTACATCAAAAGTAACTGCTACTGCATCATTATCTAAGTTTTCTACATTTACTTCAACAACAGAATTTACATAACCTTCTCTTTCTAAATTTTTAAGTAAAATCTCTTTTGCATGTTTAATTTTAGAAGGAGTATACATATTTCCTTTTTTTATACCCATTCTTGAATATAACTCTTCTTTATCTTCATCTCTACTTTTGTAGTTATTCATTTCTATATTAGCAATAGAAGGTTTTTCTTTAAATATAAACTCAATATTTCCATTATTATTATTTACTTTTATATCATCAAAGTATCCGAATTTATAGAACTTTTTAATTGCACTATTAATTGATTTATTATTTATATTATCACCAACTCTTAAGTCTATTGTTTCATCCGCGATATCTTGAGAAATTCTAGATAAGTTAACATATTTTATTGACTGTATCTCTTGCCCATGCAAAAATGTAGCCAGCATTAAAGATGTATATAAAGCAGTTTTTTTCACGTGTATCCTTATAACTATTCTTATTAAAGCAGATAATATAACTAAATAAAGTTTATAGGATGATTAAGATATAATCTTTTTTCATAATAAATAACAAGAGGTAATATAGTGAATATTGGAATTATTGGTTTAGGTCTTATGGGTGGTTCTATTGCTAAAGCTGTAAAAAAATATGCAATTGCAAAAAATGTATATGGATATGCAAGAAATGAACAAACAGCAAAAGAGATAGAAGATTTAAAACTAGTCGATAAATTAATGAGTTTAGAAGATTTAAAAAAGAATTCAGATGTAATTATTCTAGCTATTCCAGTTGATTCAATAATTTCTATGTTTGATGAACTAAAAGATGTATCAAAAAATACTACTATAATGGACTTAGGCTCAACAAAAGAGTACATAGTTAAAAATATTCCAAAAGAAATCAGAAAAAATTTTATTGCAGCTCACCCTATGACAGGAACTGAAAATTTTGGTCCTAAAGCTGCAATTGATGGCTTATATGAAGGAAAAGCTGTTGTCTTGTGTGATTTAGAGGATAATGATGAACTTCATAAAAATAGAGCAGTCCAAATATTCCAAAATATTGGTATGAGACTTGTATTTATGAAAGCTTCTGACCATGATATTCATGCATGTTACATGTCACACTTGCCACATGCTATTTCTTACTCACTAGCTAATACAGTTATGAATCATGAAGATCCAAGGTCAATCATTGCACTAGCTGCCGGTGGATTTAAAGATATGAGTAGGGTGGCAAAATCAAGTCCTTATATGTGGACAGACATTTTTAAACAAAATAGAAAAAACTTACTAAAATCTATAGATTTATTTGAAACACATATGAAAGAAGTAAGAGATATGGTTGAGAAGGAAGATTATGAAGCTTTAACTCTTTGGATGAAAAAAGCAAATAGTTTACATGAGATACTTTAAAGTATCTTCATATCATTAATAGCTTCTTGAACTTTTATAGCTTGAAAATGCTCTTTTACATCATGACATCTTACAATTGAAGCACCATTTCTAATTGATTCCAAGTGAATTGCTATTGTTCCTGAAAGTCGCTCTTCTGGACTTGATTCTATTATTGCATTTATCATAGATTTTCTACTTGCTGCCATTAATAACTCAAAACCAAAATGACTAAAATAGCTTAAGTTTTTGATAAGTGTTAGATTATGTTCTAAATTTTTTCCAAAGCCAATACCAACATCTAATATAATATCTTTTATTCCAAAGCTTTTTGCTTTTTCAACTCTTTGTTTGAAAAAATCATTAATATCTAAAACCACATTTTTATATTCTGGACTTTGTTGCATATTTTCTGGATTGTTTTGCATATGCATAATAATAACTTCAGCATTATATTCTGAAGCTACTTTACAAACTTTATCATTTTCTAGTCCTGTAATATCATTAACTATACTAAAGCCTTTACATAATGCATAATCCAACACTTTTGGTTCATATGAGTCCAATGAAAACTTAACTTTTTCATATAATTTTTCTTCATAAATTAAATCAATTATTGGTCTTACTCGACTTAGTTCTTCTTCAACTGATACAGAAATACTTCCAGGCCGACTTGAAACTCCTCCCAAATCAATAATATCTGCACCATCACTTATCATTTGTTCTATTTTTAAAACTGCACTTGAACCATAAAACCTACTATTTTTAAAAAATGAATCTTCATTGGCATTAATAATACCCATTATTTTTGTTTTATTAGTTTTCACAAAGACCTCACTTTTTTTGAAGTATTTTTATCTGTATTTTCTATGAATAATTGTAAGAAGTAGAGTAGTTAAAATATTAATTGGTCTAGAATTTAACTCTAAAAGTTTTATTCCATTTGAAAAAACATCTAACTCTTTTTGAGTTAACTTTATTTTTTGAGAGTTAATTTTTAACATAACAGACTCAATAATAGCTTTTGCCTCTTTTTTAGTAATTTTTTGATTATCTTTTAAGAATTGATACAAATTTTTTAAATCCATTCTAAGAAAATCAAAATCGATATCAACTCTTTCTATTTTACTTTTAAGATATTTATGTGGCATTCGTGAAAGAATAGTAGGTAAAATATTCGATTTTGATGTTGTAATAATAACAAAAACTATATTTCTAGGTGGTTCTTCTAATACTTTTAGTAAAGAGTTTTGAGCTTCAACTCTAAAGCTATTTCCACAAAGAAGTATATATTTTGTTTCATTAGATGAAATATATGCTTCTTTAATAACTTGTTGTGCCTGAGCTGTTAAAAAATCATCTTTTTCTTCATTTCTTATAATTCTATAACTATGTTGCGGCAAAGAAGGAATTAAACTACTTAAAGTTTTATCTATATTATTAACAATTAGTATGCTTGAACTATTAATATTAGTCAATTTTAACTCTCAACATTAATTTCAGCAAAAAGAGCTGCACTTAAAGTCTTATTATATAATCTAAACATCTGTAAAAGTTTCATATCTAAAGCCATATCGCTACTTTTCAAATTAAAAGCATCTTGCTTTTCTTCATCAAAAAGCCAAAGAAAAGAGTATTTAGAAACTTTAGGAATAAAAGCTC
This sequence comes from Arcobacter iocasae, assembly GCF_042214795.1. Lineage (GTDB taxonomy): Bacteria > Campylobacterota > Campylobacteria > Campylobacterales > Arcobacteraceae > Arcobacter > Arcobacter iocasae. The sequence goes on from NZ_CP090177.1 coordinate 3,034,716, forward strand.
TTGCATCTTGACTTCTTCCTATATACCAAAAACAATATCCATTAGGAAAAGATATATTTAACATATCTTTTAAATAATTTACATCATCTTCATTTTGAACATTATCCATTAACTTATAAAATGATTTAAAATCATAAAAAGGCAAATATGGTCTATTTAGGCTTTTTTTATTTATATTTGTAAGAATATACTCTAAAAACCAATTTCTTTCATCATCACTTATAACAATAACTGAACAACCTTTATCCAAAATACTTAATACAGATTTAGCAACTAAAGGTGTCCATTCATATTTTTTTTCTTCTAACCAAGGAGACAATAGTTTATCATCTCTTATTGTATCAACAGTCCAATTTAAGAATTCTTGCACTTCTATTTATCCAACTCATAGGCATCGTGTAAAGCACGAACAGCCAATTCTGCATATTTTTCTTCAACTATCACTGAAATTTTTATCTCACTAGTTGATATTATTCTAATATTAATATTCTCATTAGCCAAGGCAGTAAATGCTTTAGAAGCAACTCCAGTATGAGATTTCATACCAACTCCTACTATTGAAACTTTACAGATTTTTTCATTGTAATCAAATTTTTCAACTTCATCTTCAAATTTATGCATAATAGTTTTACAAATTTCTAAATCAGTTGTAGGAATTGTAAAGTCCAAAGATGTTTTTCCATCTACTGCAACTGTTTGTACTATCATATCAACATTAATATTTGCATCTGCTAGTGCTGTAAAAATATATGATGCAATTCCAGGTCTATCTGTAACTCCATACATACCAACTCTTACTTGATTTTTATCCAAAGCAATACCACTTACTATTGGCTGTTCCATTATATTCTCTTCCTTTGTTATTAAAGTACCTTCTACTTCTGGAGTAAAGCTACTTCTTGATATTAAATTTACATTTAATTTTTTTGCCATTTCTACAGATCTATTTTGTAAAACTTTTGCACCTAAACTTGCTAACTCTAACATTTCATCATACGATATTTTGTCAAGTTTCTTAGCTTTTGGTTCTATTCTAGGGTCTGTTGTGTATATACCATCAACATCTGTATATATTTCACAAACATCTGCTTCTATTGCACCTGCAATTGCAACAGCTGTTAAATCTGAACCACCTCGTCCAAGTGTAGTTACTCTACCTTTTTCTGTAACTCCTTGAAAACCAGCAACTACAACAATTTTACCTTCAGCTATTGATTCTTTCATATTTTTTGTATCTATGTACTCAATTCTAGCTTTTGTATGTCGTTCATCTGTTACAATACCTGCTCGTCCACCACTCATTGAAATAGCACTATAACCAGCTTCATTTAAAGCAATAGATAGTAAAGCTGATGTAACTCGTTCACCTGAACTTAATAGCATATCCATCTCAGAAGGAGCAGGCATTTTTGAATAACTTTCAGCATATTCTATTAATTTATTAGTTTCACCACTCATTGCAGAAACTACTGCAATAACATCATGACCTTCATCTTTAATTTTTTTAATAATAGTTGCAACATTTTGAATTCGTTCTAATGTACCAACGCTAGTACCACCAAATTTTAATACTTTTAACATCTAATTCATAATCCTTTTTAAATATAACCTTCTTTTTTAAAATACTTCAATACTTGCTTATAAACTGTTCTTTTGAAAAAAGTTATATAATCATAAATATTTTTTGTTGGAACAAATTTATATTCACTAAATTCAGGTGTATGATGAGTATAGATATCTATTTTTGCACCATCATTTAATTTTACTAAATAATACTTTTGTATTTGACCATCATATGGTTTCATTTTTTCAGCAATTGCTGGGGGGAAGTCATAACTTACCCACTCAGGATACTCTGCAATGATTTTGATATCACTAGTACCAATTTCCTCTTCTAATTCTCTAAATAAAGCTTCTTTGGCTGTTTCACCTTCATCAATTCCACCTTGTGGGAATTGCCATGCATTTTCTACATCAGTTCTTGAAGCTATGAAAAGTTCGCATTTTTGAGGATACTTTGCTGATAAAACAATTGCTGCTACATTAGGTCTATAATTTTTACCACTCACATTTGTAGGTATATTCTCACTTTTATCAATCATAAATATCTTTTCCCTTATAATAAGGGAAATATTATAATAAACTTAGGATTAAAAATTGCTTTTATACATACATATTCCATTTTGTGATAGTAAATGCTTTTATTGCGCATTTAACTCATATGTAGATAGATTTCACTTGAAACAAACTTATATGAAAGCTATTGAGAAACAACTAATTTACGACATTGAACACTATTTAAAAGATGAAAAGATAGAGACAGTATTTATAGGTGGAGGAACTCCTAGTTGTGTAGATTTTAAAGAGTATAAAAATATTTTTAAAATCATATCACCATATTTAATTGAAAACTGCGAAATAACAAGTGAAGCCAACCCAAATTCTGCAACAAAAGAATGGCTTCAAGGTATGAGAGATTTAGGTGTAAATAGAATCAGCTTTGGAGTACAAAGTTTTAATGATAAAAAACTAAAATACTTAAATCGAGCGCATAATAGTAATAGTGCTATAAGTGCTATACAAAATGCCAAATGTATAGGTTTTAGTAGTATTAATTGTGATATTATTTACGGTGTACAAGGTGATAGCTTTGAAAAATTAAAATACGATTTTGATAAAATAAATGAACAAAATATCGACCATATAAGTGCATATTCTTTGACCTTAGAAGAGGGTACAAAGTTCTTTAATAAATCCCATGTAAAAATAGATGATGAAGAACTATCTTATAAGCTATTTGAGTATCTAAAAGGCTTAGGCTATGAACAATATGAGATTTCTAACTTCTCAAAGTCTAAAAACACTCAATCTAAACACAACTTTGGCTATTGGGAGTATACAAACTACTTAGGAATTGGAACAGGTGCTGTTGGCTTTGTAGATAATTTCAGATACTATCCCAATAAAAATATAGAACAATATATAGAAAACCCTATTTCTTATGAAAAAGAGTATATGGATGAAGTAGATATTAAAACAGAGAAAGTACTATTAGGTCTTAGATCTAATGTGGGAGTAAATTTAGCTATTTTTAATGAAAATGAATTAAAAAAAGTAGAAATATTAATCGAAGAAAAAAAGCTATACAAAGTAGATAATAAAATCTATAATTACAATTTTTTACTCTCAGATGAGATATCTTTATTTATATTAGATTAGCTTCTATTAAAGAATAATTTATACTCTATATGTATAATACGGTTTTCAAAGGAGTTTAATTGACAATAAAAGAGACCATTAAAAAATATTCACAAGAGCTAAAAGAAGTAACACATATACCAGCAAAAGAAGTAGAAATATTGATTATGTTTCTACTAGAAAAAAATGTTATTTGGATGCATTTAAATGGTAATTTTGAGTTTACAAAAGAGGAAGAACTAAAAGCTTTAGTTAAAAAAAGAGCCACACATTTTCCATTAGAATATCTTACAAATAGAGTTTCTTTTTATGGTGAAACATTTATTATAAAACAGAATGTTTTAATACCTAGACCAGAGACTGAAATATTAGTTGAAAAAGCATTCGAAAAATTAAAACAAATAGAAAATCCAAAAGTAGTAGAAATTGGAACAGGAAGTGGAATAATTTCAGTAATGCTTTCAAAACTACTTCCCCAACTTAAAGTTACTGCAGTTGATATAAATGATGATGCCTTAGAATTAGCAAAAGAAAATACAAAAAAACACTCAGTTGAAAATCAAATTTCTTTTATAAAATCTGATTTATTAAAAGAGGTTAGTGGAGATTTTGACATGTGTATTTCAAACCCACCATATATTTCAAATAATTATGTTTTACCACATAATGTTAAATACGAGCCTAAAAATGCCCTTTTTGGAGGAGAAATTGGTGATGAACTTTTAAAAGATTTAATTGAAGAAGTTACATCAAAAAATATAAAATATCTATATTGTGAATATGGATATGATCAAAGAGAATCTATAAAAAATTATATGAAAAAATTCAATGTAAAATCACTAGAGTTTTATAAAGACTATTCTGATTTTGACAGAGGGTTTTTAATTGAATTTAATACTAAATAAAAGGAATAATATGTTTGAAGAATTTAATGTAAATAATTTAGATAAAACGAAAGAGTTGTTAGAAATAAAATTAAAAGAGTCAAAAGAGCAAATAGAAAAGCTTTTAGAAATAGAAAATAAAACTTACGATAACTTTGTAAAGCCATATCAAGAAATAGGGGAGTGCATAAATGAATTCTTAACTCCTATGTTTCATATTGATTCTGTTAAAAATACAGAAATAACGACAAAAGTGCATGAAGAATGCCTTCCTTTGATTTCAAACTACTCAACTGAGTTAAGTCAAAATGTAAATATTTATACATCTTTAAAAGATATACAAGATAATGATAATACCTCTTTAAATGATATACAAAAAAAAGTCTTAGAAAATGAAATTAGAGACTTTGAATTATCAGGTTGTCATTTAAATAATAATTTAAAAAATAGACTTAAAGAGATAAATTTAAGACAAAGTGAGTTATCACACAAGTTTTCTCAAAATCTATTAAATGCAACAAACTCATATGAAATGATAATTGAAGATTATGAAGATGTAAGAGAAATACCAGAGTCTGACCTAGAACTTGCCAAATTTGAAGAAGAAGGTAAAATAAAATATAAGTTTACATTACAAATGCCTTCTTATATAGCTTATATAACATATGGTAGCAATAGAGACAAAAGAGAAGAGATATATAAAGCATACTGCACTAGAGCCCCAGAAAATGGAAAAATCATTGAAGAAATACTTACATTAAAAGATGAAAAATCTAAAATACTAGGATTTGACTCATATGCACAGTATTCACTAAGTACTAAAATGGCTAAATCAGAGGATGAAGTAATAGATTTCTTATATGAATTAGCTAAAAAAGGAAAAGTTGGTGGTAAGAATGAAGTTGAAGAGATAAAAGAGTTCGCTAAAAAAGATGGAATTGAAGAATTAAAATCTTTTGATTTATCTTATTATTCTGAAAAATTAAAAAAAGAAAAATATGATTTAGATGAAGAATTATATAGACCATATTTTGAAAAAGAATCTGTTTTAAAAGGATTTTTCGAATTTCTAAATTCTATATTTGATATTGAATTTAAAGTATCAAATACTCCTACTTGGGATGAGAAAGCAACGGCTTATGATATCTATGAAAGTGGAAAATTATCTTCTAGAATTTACATAGATTTAGAATCACGAAAAGACAAAAGAGGAGGTGCGTGGATGAACAATTGGCATTCATATTATGTTGATAAACATAATAATATTCATTTGCCAACTGCTTACATTGTTTGTAACTTTCCACAATCAACAAAGGATACCAAATCACTGTTAAGACACTCAGATGTTGTAACACTTTTTCATGAAATGGGACATGCTCTACATCACTTATTAAGTAAAGTTCCTGAACCTTTTCTTAGTGGAATTTCTGGTGTTGCATGGGATACAGTTGAGTTCCCTTCACAGTTTTTAGAATACTTTTCGTATGATAAAACTGTATTAAAACAGTTTGCAAAACATTATAAAACAGGTGAAATATTATCAGATGAAGCAATAGATAAAATCATAAAAGCAAGAAATTTTCAATCTTCATTAAGTATGATTAGACAAGTAGAATTTGCTCTTTTTGACTTTAAACTTCATCAAAAATTATATAAAAATGAAGATGATGTGCAAAAATTATTAAATGAAATTAGAGATGAAATTTCTATCATTAAACCACCAATTTATAATAAATTTCAAAATGGTTTTTCTCATATTTTTGGAGGAGGATATGCTGCTGGATATTACTCTTATAAGTGGGCAGAAGTTTTAAGTGCAGATGCTTATTATATGTTTATAGAATCAGAAAATACATTCAATAAAGAGCTAGCTTTAAAATATAAAAAAGCTATTTTAGAAAAAGGGGGTTCTTCTGATATGAATGAACTTTTTTATGAATTTGCTCAAAGAGAGCCAAGTGTTGACTCTTTATTAAAAATTGATGGAATTATTAGCTAATTTTTGGCACAATACGACTTGATATAATATCAAATAAGGATAGTTAATGAGTAATAATAGTGATACAATTTCTAAATTGAGCGATGCTCTTTCTAATTTAATAAATGCATATGAAACTTTACAAAAAGAAAAAGAAAATTTAGAAAAAGAAAACCAAGGATTAAAAAATACAATTGAAGATTTAGAATCTTCAAATGGAGATTTAAAAAGTAAATTAAATGATATAAACTCTACAAATGAAAAACATGGAAGTAATATAAATTCAATGTTACATAAAATTGAAAATATACTAAAAGTAGGTGATAGAAAAAAAGACAATTATAGTAGTAATAACTATAATAATAATTCTGCGCTTAAGGATGATGATGAAGAATTTTCAACTACACCTACTATTTCTAGTGATACCTTTCCTAAACAAAAGGCAGAATCAGTTAGTGTAGATGATATTCAATTAGAAAAAAAATCAGATGATAAAATTGATTTAAATAGAATGGCTTCTTTATTAAATGGTTTTAATAAGTAAAGGTGATTTAATACAATAATATGACATTACTTCTAAATAAAATATCTCTATACTCCACTTTTGGAGTAGATGATTTTGATTCACTTGATATTGCAATAAATAATATGGCACCATCTATGGTAGAGTACTATTTATCGGATTTATCCGATGGATTTGAAAATGTATATCTCAATAAGAGAAATATACAAAATAGTCTAACAATAGGGGACTTTGCCATTTATTTAGATTATGCAGATGAAATTTATTTAGAAATAGATGATAATAAAGAAGATTTAGAAACTTCAAGTTTATGGTAAGTTAATCCATTAAATTTGTAGTTGCTTTTAATCTCTCTTTATCAAAGTGAGTATAAATTCTTGAAGTATTTATATCAGAATGCCCCAATGCTTCTTGAACAAGAATAAGATCATGGTGTTTTTGGTATAAAAGTGTTGCAAAACTATGTCTTAACATATGTGCACCATTTTTTTCTTTTCTTATTCCACAGCTTATTAATATTTTTTCTACAATTCTACTTATGTATGCTTGGGTTAGTCTATTTCCTTTTTTATTACAAACTAAAAAGTCTTCCTCACAAGCCCTTTGATTAAGCCAATAATTTAACTCATTTTGTATGATTTTAGACTTTATCATTACAACTCTTGGTTTATTTCCTTTTCCTCTTACTTGTATAATATATACATCATCTTCTTTATACATATCTTTTAGTTTTAAGTTTAACATTTCAGAAACTCTAATTCCCGTATAAATTATAATTTTTAGAATTAATCTATTTCTATACATAATATCTTCAGAAAATTCAAAACTATCGATTTCTTCTAAAAACCTTGATATTTCATCTTTATTCATATAAGAGGGCAGTTTTGTTCCAGATTTTCCTCTTAGTCCACCCCAGTTCTTTAGTTCAATTTTAAACATATATGAATTACCATCTAGCGTCTCATTTTGTTTATCAATATATGAAAATAGCGCAAGTAGGGCTATTCTATGGTTCTTTTTAGATGCATCAGATAAGCCACTTGTACTAGTTGCAAGAAAATCACTTAAAAGTTCTTCGTCAATTTCTTTCATAGATGCTAAACCCAAATTTATCAAAAAATTATATAGTTTTGCCAATGGATTATAATAAGTGTTTATTCCAGACAAGCCAATATTTCTAGCACTTTTAACTAAAGAGGTTAATTCATCTAAAGAATTAGTACCTTTAACTAAATCTTTTATAATAGCTGCCAATTTATCTTTATCGTTAACATTTGAATTACTAAGTGAAGTTAGTTTATTTCGAATAAATCTCTCAATCCAAAAGAGAAGTGTTTTCTCAAAACTATCACAGAAGTCTAAATCATATCGCATACAAGTCCTTTAATATTATAGTTTGAAAATTATAGTTTTCAATACTAAATAACATATTTAATTAAATTATCTATCTTTTTAAGTTCTTTGAAAAATCAACTATATATTGAGCTATTTCATCCAAATGGACAATATCTTTAACCGCTCCAGCTTCAATTGCTTTTTTAGGCATTCCAAAAACTACACAACTTTCTTCATTTTGAGCGATTGTATAAGCACCATTATCAAACATCTCTTTTATTCCTATCATTCCATCATCTCCCATTCCTGTCATCATCACAGCCATAGCAGAACTCCCTATAGTATTATTTACAGATCTAAACATAATATTTACACTTGGTTTATGATGTGATATTCTTATTCCATCAATAAGTTTTGTAAAGTATTCATTTCCTCTTTTTTCTATACTCAAATGCATATTACCAGGAGCTAAAAAGGCTTTACCTTTTTCTAGTTTCATTCCATCTTTTGCCTCACAAACATCAAGAGCTGATTCTGTATCTAATCTTTGAGCAAATGATCTTGAAAACCCATAAGGAATATGTTGAGTAATAACTATTGGAGGTAAATCATTCGGTAATGATTTAAAAACTCTTAAAAGAGATTCAACTCCACCTGTTGATGAGCCAATTGCAATAACTTTTATACCACCTAATCTTGCAGGAGCTGATTTAAGCAACTCATCTGGATGATTTTTTGTGTTAGTTTCTACTTTACTTGTTTTCTTTTGAATAAATTGTGCTTTAGGTTTTTTTAGTGTATATTGTTTCAATAAGAATGTAAGATTTAGTAAATTATCTTTAACTCTTGATTGAAAGGACATCATTGATTCCCCATTAGCAGGTTTTTCTATATATCCAACAGCACCATCATCAAAGATATCATTTCCCCTTGCACCCTCACCTGATACTACTACAGCTGGCATAGGATGAAGTCTCATTAGGTTTCTTAGAAAAGTAACTCCATCCATTTTGGGCATATTTATATCAATAGTTACCATATCTGGTTCAAATTTTTTGATTTTTTCTCGTGCATCAAAAGCATCAACAGCTTCATCAATAACTTCAAACTCATCGATAGAATTAATAATATCTTTTAAAATTCTTCTCATTGATAATGAATCATCAATTACTATAACTGTATACATTCAATACTCCTAAAATAGTTCAATGTCCATCTCAGGAGCTGGTTCTGGATCATTACCAAATAAATCCACCCCACCAACATACTCTTTGAGAACTGGTGCTTTTGTAATTTCCACTTGTAAAGATTTTTCTTCTTGGATAACTTTAGTATCTGTTTCATTTTTATTTGTTACTTTAATAAATGTTTCAAATTCATTAGTCATCAAAATTAATCTAGCATGATCACCTCTTGTATGTTCAGAAAGTATTTTAAACCCTTCTGATTTACAAAAATCTTTAGCAAATTCAACATTTCTATGTCCAATTGAATTAATACTACTAGCCATAAGTTGCATAATATCTGCACCACCAGAAATTTTTGCTCTTAAATCTTTCTTTTGGCATCCTAGTTTATACATTTCATTTAACATAGCTTCAACTGAATAAAGTCCATATTTCATATCTTCATTTGAATTATTAGTAGTTGGCAGTAAAAAATGGTTCATTGCTTTTATTTTTTTAGCTGTATCATAAAACATAATAGCAACACACGAACCAAGTAAAGTTTTAAAAGCGACATTATCATTATCTGAACTAACTGCAAATTCCCCACCAATTACAGTATGTGCTCTATATCCTTTAATTACTTGAGTAGAAAGGTTATTAGAGATTTTTTCAATGCTTCCATCTTTATGACCTAAAATTATCAAGATACTTCCTTCTCTTTAATAAAAATATTTTGCCCTATTCTTCTAACATAAGCTTCAAGTTTACCAGGACTTTCAGAATGCCCAATATATAGCGTTCCTCCAATTTTTAGATGTCTAAATAATCTAAATAAAATCTTTTCTTGGTCTATCGCAGAAAAATAAATTAGTACATTTCTACAAAATACTACATCAAATTGATTTTTTGCAAAAGGATAATTAGCATCATTTAAATTCATAACTTGAAAAGTAACCATTTTTTGGAGTTCTGGTTTGACTTTTATAAGAATCTCTTCCGATGCTAAGTTCTTCTCAACTCTTTTTTTAAAGTATTTTTGAGGCTTTAACCAACTTGGAAACTCTTTTGAACTTTTTGAAAATCTATATATACCATTTGCAGCATATTGAAGTACATTAGTATCAATATCTGTTGCAATAATTGATGCATTTATTCTTTTACCTAATTCTTCTTGAGTTTCTAAAATAGTCATTGCCATTGAATATGGTTCTTCTCCAGTTGATGAAGCAGAACAATATAATTTTATATCTTGATTATGTTTCAATAACTCAGGTAAAACTCTATTTTTCAAATCAGCAAAATGAAATTCTTCTCTAAAAAAATGCGTTTTATTAGTTGTAAAAGCATTTATAAATTCTGTTTTATAATTACCCTCTTTAATAGCATCCAATAAATCATCCAAAGAACCTTGGAATGAAGCATTCCTCTTTAATTTATGAAGTCTATTCGAAATCATAATATCTTTATTTTCGGTAAGTGTTATACCGGTAAAAGAGTATAACAACTCTTTTACTTTTTCATGTAAATGTAAAGTATCATCCATTCTTATGAAGCTTTAACTATACCTAATTCTTTTTCTTTTTTGATTTGTGCATTAATAATACCTAATACATCTAAAATCAATCCAATACTTCCATCACCTCTAACAGTTGCAGCACCTACACCTTGAACTGGTCTAAAGTTTTTATCTAAAGGTTTTACAACTACTTGATATTGATTTAAAAATTCATCAATAGCAATTGCAATTTTTGTATTACCTTGTTTTACTACTATTAACATTCCATCTTCAAGTTTAGGATATCCTGGTTCTACTCCAAAAAGTTTATGAAGTTTTACAATTGGAATAAATTCTTCTCTTAACATTAATAAATCTTGTGCACCATCACCAATTTTTTTAATCATTTCAGAAGTTGGTTGTAATGATTCAACAATAGAGTTTAAAGGTAAAATATATCTTTCTTCACCAACTGCTATATCAAGACCATCAAGAATTGCAAGTGTTAATGGTAACATAATAGTAATAGTAGTACCACCACCAATTGTAGTATCTAAATTAATTGCACCACCTAGTTTATGAATATTAGTTTTAACAACATCCATTCCAACACCACGTCCTGAGATATCTGTAACTTGATCAGCTGTTGAAACCCCTGCTCCAAATACTAACATTGCTTTTTCATTATCTGTCATTTTAGATAATTGATTTTCATCAATCAATCCATTATCTAGAGCTTTTTGAGCAACTCTTTCTCCATCAATTCCTTTACCATCATCTTCAATTGTAATAATCATTTGACCATTAGCTTGTTCTGCTGAAATAATTATTTCACCCATTTCATTTTTACCTGCGGCTACCCTATTCTCAGGTGTTTCAATACCATGGTCTAATGAGTTTCTAATAATATGCATTAAAGGATCTGTCAATCCTTCAATCATAGCTTTATCAATCTCAACATTATCACCAAAATGTTTGAAATCGACTTTTTTATTTAGTTTTTTAGAGATATCTCTTACAACTTTTGGAAATTTAGAATAAATTGATTCCATAGGTACCATTCTTATACTCATGATTGAATCTTGCATATCTCTAATATGTCTTTCAAGTTGTTCCAATCTTTCATATACAGAATTTTGCACTTTGTTATCTTCTATAGAAGAAGTAAATTGTTTTAACATTGCATTTGTAATAACAAGATCACCTACATTATTCATTAGTAAGTCAATTTTATCAAGGTTTACTCTAATGTTATTAGTTGCAGCTGCAGGTTTCTTTTCTTCTCTGTTTCGTGCTGCTGCAGCTGGTCTAGCAGCAGCTGGTGTACTTGCAGGTGCAACTGCTTTTGTATTTGGAGTTGAAGTTTCTTTTGACGCTTCTACTTTTGGTGTTTCTTCTTTTTCTGGCGCTTTTATAGTTGCAGTTGGTGTAATTTCTTCTGCATCATCAAAAAATCCAAAATTCTCATTATCTGAACTTTCTTGAGTAGATGTATTTGAGATTTTAATATTATCATTAAAAAATCCAAAAGAATCATTTTCTAATGAATCTTCAACATCAATATCATCTTCAAATATCCCATAAGAACTAGAATTTAAGCTAATTTCTTCATTAGAAGTTTCTGATGGAGTAATTTCCTCTTGTATCTCTTCTTGAGCAACCTCAATTGGTGCTTCATGTTGTTGAGAAGCAGACTCTCCATTAATATATGCTCTTATTTGAACTAAAAGATCAGAAGTCATTGACTCAAAAGTATCTCTGTCAATATCTTCCGCAACTTCTAATTCTAAAATCTCTTTCATAACATCCATACAATCAATTAAAACACCTGCCATTTCTGGAAGATATTCTATTTGATGATTTCTCAATTTATCCATCATATTTTCAACATCATGAGTAAACTCAGCAAATATTGGAAGTTCTACAGAAGCACCACTACCTTTAAGTGTATGTACATCTCTAAAAAGTTGACCCATTTCTTCTTCGGTAAGAGAGCCATTTGTTTCAGCTTCTAATAAAACATTATCAGCAGATTCAAAAAGTTCTACTGCTTCTTCTAAAAACATCTCTCTATATTTCGATATATCAAAACCAGACATAATAACACCTTTCTATCTATTTAAAACTATATTAACAGCTTTTAGTAATTGATCTGGAACAAATGGTTTTACAATCCAACCAGTAGCTCCTGCCGCTTTCCCTTTTGCTTTCATATCATCACTTCTTTCAGTTGTTAAAACTAAAATAGGTTTTGTTTTATATTTATCTACTTTTCTTAGTTCACCAATTAATGTTAATCCATCCATATTTGGCATATTAACATCTGTAATAATTAAATCAAAGTTATTTCCATTTGCTTTTTCTAAACCGTCTACACCGTCTACTGCTGCAATTACATCACTATATCCACCCTCTTTGAGAGCGTATGTTAACATGTCTCTTAACATAGTCGAATCATCCACTATTAAAAGCTTTGCCATAGTATTTCCTTAATACGAAAAAATAATATTTATAAATAATAACTAAAGAACTATTAAATTAGTATAAAAATCAAATATTAGCTGAAGCTAACTCAATTCTATCTCTACTAACTTTTAATACTTTTAATTCTACTTTATCACCAACACTTAAAACATCAGAGACATTTTTTACTCTCTCTTTAGATATTTTAGAAATATGTAACAGACCTTCACCACCTTTTGGTAGTTTCATAAATGCACCAAAATCAACTATTCGCTCAACTACACCTTCTAAAACCTCTTCTTCTTTATATAAAGAATCAAAGATAATTTTTTCATTTTGTTTTCTTGAAGGAGCATTATCTGAAATTGTTTTAATATGTGCACAAGCGTCTAATACATTCTGTTTATTATCACCAGCAACTTTAACATTACCACTATCTCTATCCAAATCAATAGATACAGAGAACTTTTCAATAATTTCTTTAATTGTAGAACCTGCTTTACCAATAACTACCATGATTTTGCTAGGATCAATTGCAAATTGTTCCATTAATGGTAAGGCTGGACTTGGAACAATTTCAGCAGATGCTTCTTCCATAAGAGTTAAAATATGTTCTCTACCCTCTTTTGCTTGTAAAAGAGCCTCTTTTAGAACACTTAACTCTATTCCACCAAGTTTAATATCCATTTGTAACGCAGTAATTCCTGTTTTTGGACCAGCAACTTTAAAATCCATATCTCCATCATGATCTTCTAATCCCATGATATCTGTTAATACACAATGTTTATCACCTTCAACAACCATACCCATAGCAACACCTGCAACTAAAGCTGATATTGGTACTCCTGCTGCTTTTAAAGCTAGAGAACCTCCACATACTGTTGCCATTGATGAAGAACCATTTGACTCTAAGATTTCAGATACTAATCTAACTGTATCTCCAAAATCCCTATCAATAGTAGCTTCTAATGCTCTTTTCCCTAAATTTCCATGTCCTAATTCTCTTCTTCCTACACCAAACATAGGTTTTGCTTCACCTACAGAAAATCCAGGGAAATTGTAGTGAACCATGAAATTTTCCATAGAAGTTGATTTTTCATTTAATGTTTCAAACATTTGCCCATCTTTAGCACCTGCTAAAGTTGCTACAACTAAGGCTTGGGTTTCACCTCTTGTAAATAAACAAGAAGAGTGAGCAGATGGTAAGATATTTGTTTCAATAGATATAGGTCTAACAGTTTTTAAACCTCTTCCATCAGCTCTTACATGCTCATTTACAATCATTGCTCTTACAACTTCTTTTTTTACAATTGAAACTGCTTCATAAACATTTTCAAAAGGAAATTCATTTGAAGTGCAATATTCATCTTTTGCAATTTTTTTAGCTAAATCTTTTAACTCAGTTGCTCTTTCACTTTTTGCCAATTTTTTAACTGCATCTTTTACATCATTTAAATATGTACTTTTTACATGCTTTATCAAATCTTCAGGAATGGTAAATTCAACTAATTCAACCTCGTGCTTTTCTTTACAAACATTTTCGAAGCCAGTTTCATATGTTTCATTAGCTTCTTTTAAAGCTATTTGAGCAACTGAAATAGCTTCAACTAACTCTTCTTCTGTCATTTCATTTGTTTTATGAACTTTTGAAAAAGCTTCAATGTCTACTTCAACCATATCTTCAGATGAAATAGCTCTCATCTCAATCATAAGAAGTTCATCTTTAGAACCTGCTACATATAAATCTAAAGTTGAATTTACCATATCCATAACATTTGGATTTACAATATATTCTCCGTCAATTTTTGCAACTCTAACACCTGCAACAGATTTTTTTACAGGGATATTAGAAGTATATAAAGCAGCACTTGCAGCATTTAAAGCTAATGTTTGTAAATCAACATCTTTATCTGCACTTAAAACCATAACTGTAATTGTTGTAGGATAAACATAACCTTTTGGGAAAAGTGGTCTTAAACTTCTATCTATAATTCTTGAAGTCAAAGTTTCTAATTCACTTGGTTTACTCTCTCTTTTGAAAAAACCACCAGGAATTTTTGCTGCCGCATATGCTTTTTCAATATATTGCACTGTCAATGGAGTAAAATCTTCAGTACCAGGATTATCAAACTCACTTACAACTGTTGCTAATACAACTGCGTTACCACATTTCGCTAAAACTGACCCATTAGCTTGTTTTGCAACTTTATTAAACTCAAAAATCTCATCTTTTCCATTTAATTCAAATTCGCATACTGTTGACATAATTATTTATCCTTTATATTTTTAATATCTTCAAATGTTACCTCTTCTAACTCATTATAATAATAATTAATTGAGATAAAATGATCTAAACTTTCTACATAATACAAATCATCAGCAATAGATTCAATTGTTTGTATACTAGCATTTGGTAGTATAGGAATTGCAACTGAAACTGATTTTGCACCTAAATTAATAGCTGTTTTAATACAAGCCATCATTGTAAGCCCTGTATTTAATCCTTCATCAACAAGAAGAATATTTTTATCTTTAATATCTTTTATTCTTTCTCCTGATCTAAATTTACTTAATTTATTTAAAATCATACTTTCATATACATATTTTGACTTTGAATAAATAAAATCTAAACTTAAATCAAAAGAACGGGCTAGTTCTTCATGAATTACAACCTCTTCACTCTCTGTTACAATTGCAATTTCACACTCTTCATTATTTGGAGCTAATACTTTTTCAGTAAAAAGTATTTTAAACTGAGCATCTAATTTTTTTGCAATTATTTTAGCAATTGAAAATCCACCAAAAGATGAAGCAACAACTGTCCAATCTTCTAATCTCATCTTTTCTATTGGTAAAATTTCAATTAATTTATTAGCAGCATCTTCTCTATTTCTAAAATATATTTTACTTCCACTGCATTTTACTTCAAAATCATTCAATTACTTATTATCCTCTTTAACTGTATATTGTTGTTTTAACCCACCAATTGGTTTTAGCGTTAACTCAAGAAAAACTATATCTTGTCTTCTAGAGTTTCTTATTGTTGAAGAAGATGGAGTTATTTCTTTAATATAACTTAAGTCTAAACTCCAACATTTATCATTAATCCCAAGAATAAAAGCTTGTTTATTTCTAAGTTTTTTTTCTATATTGTAATTTTCTTCATATGTAAACTTATAATCTTTATAAAAAGTAAATCCTGTATTTAAAGTATAAGATGATAGCTCTTCTTTTCCCGAATTTGGAGTATTCTTAGACATATAATGTGTTGCATTAAAAAAATAGTTTTCATAGTTAAATGAAAAACTTGTAGATGATTCTGTTAATTTATTATCTAAATTACTATATACCATTCTATTTGAAATACTTCCTAAGAAATAATTATATCTAATTTCATTCTCTAAATCACCTAGCTCTGTATTATTAAAGTCATCATAAATTACTGATTGACTAATTTTATGATTAATTATCTCTTTTAAGTCTTCAATATCAGTCCATGACTGATTTAGTGAAAAAGTTATGGTTTTAGTTGTTTTTGATAAAGGAAAAGGAGATAATTCACTTGAAGTATTAGTTAATGGATAAATATCACCTTTAGATTTTACAACATTTGGTATTACAAAATCTGTATTAAAGTTAATTGTATGAATTCCATTATCATATTTTTTTACTAAGTTAGTATTTAATGTAACTTTATGTCTATTCTCTAAAAAAGTAGCATTTTTATAATTACTATTACCATTTGAGTAATTGATTTTTGAGACAGTAACTTCTTCTTGTAAAATTACTCTTAAATAATCATCAAACATAGAAAAGCTATAAGAAATAGGAACATTTAAATCAGTTTTTACAGCATCTATTCCTGTTTGTCTTGTATAATTTGTAGATTGTAAATCAGCCGAATATAGAAGTTTATCTAAAAATAAATTATCACTAAAAGAGTGTAGTTGTACCTGTGGTAATTGTTGTAATGTAGTTTTATTAGAATCTAAATCTGTATCCATATAATGTCTTAAATATGTTCCAAAATAGTAATCACTATTTTTATAATAATAATTAACTTTTGACTCTACTTTTTTCTCAACTGATGAATTTTTTTGACTATTATCTTCTAAGTTGTAATATTCAATGTCGTTTAACCATTTGATTGATGCATACAATCCATCATCACTCTCATTTCCACTAAAAATACTATTTCTTATATAATCAACACTCCAACCAAAATGATTATCATTTCTTAAAGAATTTTTTGTAACATAATCATCTTTTTCTTTAAAATAACCACTTCCTATTTTCAAAATAGAATCTGGAGAATCAGCATATCTGTAATATGCATACATCCCATACCCTCTATCTAGTCTCACTTGTGGAATAAGTTCAATATCATAATTGTCTTGTGGAGCTATAAAAATTGGTTGAGAGTATAAAAAACCTTCACTTGATGAATACCCAACTGTTGGTCGTAAAAGTCCAGTTCTTCTAGTTTTATCTGTTGAAAATCCTATATAAGGAGTATACATTACTGGAATATCTTTTATATAAAGTCTAGCGTTATATGCATTTAACCATTGGTCTTTTGTATCATAATCTGCACTAGAAAACCTTATATTCCAGGCAGGATCAATACAATCACAACTTGACATAATAGAATCTTTAAAATGATAAGAATCTTTTTCTTTATTTGCTTCATGGGAAGTTACCCATAATTGTGATTTATTATCTAAAAGAAGTATTGGATTTTCTGTTACATTTTCATCATTTAAATCAACAAAAGCATAATCACTTTGGGTTTGAATTATATTATCTTTTAAAATTACAACATCATCAAAAAGTTCTAAAGTACCCTTTTCCTTATCATAAATTACTTTTTGTGCAGATATATAATACTTAGGAGAAAATATTACTACATCACCATTTGCTATTACTATATTATCTTTACTATTTAAATCATTAGACAATATCTGAAGTTTTTCTTTTTGAAAATCTTTTGAATATAAACTACCAAGAAGTATTGGCAAAATTAGAAGTGTTTTATGCATTTACAACCAATGTTTTTGAAATTTTATCATGAAATGTTTGTTTACCATCGTTAAAAAATGCGAATATAAAGCCAATATAAAAAAACATTTCGCTTAAAATTCTACCAAATGATCTTAACGCAGATTGTATCAAACTAATTTTAGAAAAGTCATCATAATCAATAACTCTTATCTTTGCTACTATTTTACCAAGTGTAGCACCATAATACCATACAAAAAATGTTTGATAAACAAACTTTAAAACTAAAACTTGAAAAACAAATTTATTCATTAGAATTAAAACTGTAGTTAAATCACTACCATTATTAGTAATTGTATCCCAAAATATGGCTAATACAATAAAGGTAATTAGCATATCATCAATTATAAATGCTATTATCCTCGAATTAATTGTTGCAAGTTCAAAATTATCAGTGTTTGTTTGCTTATCTATCATAAAACTACTTTAATGCTTGATATGCGATATCTGTTCTACATTTTTTGCCAGCAAAATGAACTTGCCCACAAAGTGCATAAGCTCTATCTCTTGCTTGTTTTATTGTTGTACCAAACCCAACACAAACTAAAACTCTTCCACCTGTTGCAAAAAGTTTATCATCTTCTTTTTCAACTCCGGCATATGAGATATGTGTATTATTTAAAATATCTTCATCTACTATTTCATCTACTATTATTTCAGCAGGCTCACTTGAACTATATGGATAATTTTTACTAGCCATAACAACACCAACACTAAACTCATCTTTTATTTTAATATCAAGTGATTTTAAATTTTTTGTTGCACCTTTGTAAAAAAGTTCTGAAACAGGAGTTTCTAATAATGGCATCAAAATTTCACACTCAGGATCTCCAAATCTTACATTATATTCTAATATAATTGGTTCACCTTTTACTACCATAACACCTATAAAAAGAACACCTTCATATGGAGCTCCTTCTTTTTTCATTCCTTCTAGAGTTGGTTTAATAACTCTTTCTTCAACTTTCTTATAAATGTCATCATTTACTAAAGGAGTTGGAGCATATGCTCCCATTCCACCAGTATTTGGTCCTGTATCACCATCCCCTATTCTCTTATGATCTTGGGCAGCTGGTAATACTTTATAGTTTTCACCATCACAAATGGCAAAAATTGATAATTCATAACCATCTAAAAACTCTTCTACAACAACAGAGTTTCCAGCATCTCCAAAAGATTCACCGCTTAGCATATCTGAAACTGCTTGTTTTGCTTCATCTTTTGATTGGGCAATGATTACGCCTTTCCCTGCACATAGTCCATCTGCTTTTACTACTATTGGTGTATTTTCCATATTATCAATGAAACTATGAGCTTCATTTTCATTACTTGTTTCTATAAATGCAGCTGTTGGAATATTATATTTTTTTAATATATTTTTCATATAAACTTTTGAACCTTCAAGTCTAGCAGCTGCAGCACTTGGTCCAAAAATAGTTAAATCATTCTCTTTAAAAATATCTACAACTCCATCTACTAAAGGAGCTTCTGGTCCAACAATTGTTAAATCTATTTTATTATTTTTTGCCCATAAAGCTAATTCTTTATAATCTTTAATATTTATATTAGTACCTAAATTCTGTGTAGCCCCATTTCCTGGCATAAAATATATATCGTGTTTATTCTCTTTAGATATAGCTAATCCAATAGAGTACTCTCTACCACCGCTACCAAGTATTAAAATATTCACTATGATTTTCCTTAATAATTGTAAGTTATCCAAGTAGCCGTTAACCATCAAACCGGCCCTAAAAGCCAACTCTAGCACATAAGAACTAATATTTTAGGAGCAGAAATACTAAAAGCAAACGCTGCACACCATATCGTTACATTACGCACAAAAAAACAGTATCGGACCCTCAACGATGGAAATCCCGAACTACTTAGATAGTATTATTTTATCTAATTATGATTGAATTAAAGATTAATTTTATTGAAATGTTTTTGCAAGTTCAATACATGCTTCAATTGACTGAGTAGGAGAAGTTTTATATTTTATATTTTTAGGCATATATTTTGCAGTTGTATTTCCTATTACCACAGCTTTATAAGTCTCATCCCAAGCTATTTTGTCAAAAAAACACTTCACACAAGAAGGGGAAGTGAAAATTATAATTGATTTTAAAGCAGGAACTTTTAAATCTTTTTTATTGCAAATAGTTTTATAAACTACTAGTTCTTCTACATTTATTTTATTATCTTTCAAAATGTTAAATAATTTTGAAACACTCTTTTCACCTTTTACATATAAAACTTTTTTATTTTTTAATAAAGGAATTAATTCATAAGCAAAGTTATCTCCATGGGAAGAAACACCTGTAAAAACCACATTTGAGTTATATTTTTTCAAAATATTAGAAGTCTTTTTAGCAATGGCATATGAATCTAAAGTAGTCCAAGGTAAAGAGGCTTTATCAAGGGCATAAATCGCATTTTTTGATGTAAAAATCAAAGAATCATATTCTTTCAAATTTATATTTATATCTAAATACTCTATATCAAATACCGGAAAATTTTCTACCCCTTCATATTTTGCATTTGAAAGTAAAATTATATTATTCATTTATTTGTAGGTTCTCTTTTTGAATTTTATTTATTGCAAAATCCATATTCTTATAAATATGGGTACTTTTAAATATCTCACTATCTTCAATCTTTACAAGTCTTCTTCTATCTCTTTCTTTTACGACTAAAGAAACATCAATATTATAATCTTTTAATAAGTTAATGATTTCTTCAATTGTAATAATTGCAGAAATATCTAAAAAGGGTATATCCCTACAATCAATAATAATATATTTAGCTTTTAAAACTTTCTTTATTCTTCGTTCAAGTATCATAGCACTTCCAAAGAAAAAAGCTCCATCAATTCTTAATATTCTTATATCATTATTATCAATATCTATATCAAAAGGACTATCTTTGAACGATTTTATTGTTTGAATTCTTGTCTCTTTTGATATTTTATAAACAGCTGATATTGCTGCAAAAGTAATACCTGCACCAACTGCCATAATTAAATCAACAAATACAGTTAATAATAAAACGGTAATCATAATTAGTATGTCATTTTTATGCAAGACTTTCATGATTCTAAAAAATCTATAATCAATAATATCAACACCAACTTTTATCAAGATTCCAGATAAAACAGCCAAAGGAACTTGTGAAGCATATTTAGCAAAAAAGACAACAGTAATTAAAAGCATAATAGAGTGAGTCATTCCAGAAATTCTGGTAACTCCTCCACTTTTTATATTAATTACAGTTCTCATCGTAGCCCCTGCTCCTGGAATTCCTCCAACAAAAGCACATAAAGAATTACCAATTCCCTGCCCTATTAACTCTTTATTTGGTCTATGTTTAGTTTTAGTCATAGAATCTGCTACTAAGGATGTTAGTAAAGTATCAATTGTTCCTAATAAAGCTAAGGTAAGAGCATACATTAAAATATCTTTTAATTTTAAAATATCAAAATTAAAAGGTAAAACAAAATTAGGCAAAGATGTTGGGATTTCACCTATTACTTTAATGTCATATCCATAATAAATACTAAAAGATGTCATAACTATTAAAGCAATTAGGGCAGAAGGAATAATTTTTGTAATAACTTTAGGAGTTAAAAACATAATTATTAGTGTAAGATAAGCAATTATTAAAGAGTCATTATTCGCTAACTGAAAGGTATTTGGAATTTCTATTAAAGTTTGAATTACAGAACCATGACCATCAACTCCTAAAAAAGGATTGATTTGTAAAATGATGATAATAATACCAATTCCAGTCATAAATCCAGAAATAACAGGATAAGGAATAAATTTAATCCATTTCCCAATGCCAAAAATACCAAAAGAGATTTGAATTAATCCTGCTAAAAATATCACCGTCATAACTGAAGCTAAATCATCTTTAAAAGCGATTATAGCAGCAGCTGTGATAACTGTCATAGGACCAGTTGGTCCTGATATTTGAGTTGGTGTTCCACCAAATAAAGCTGCAAAAAAACCAAGTATAATGGCTCCATAAATACCAGCTTCAGCCCCTGCTCCACTTGCAACTCCAAAAGCTAAAGCTAATGGCAAAGCTACAACTGCTGCAGTTACTCCCCCTAAAATATCATTTTTAATATTTTTAAACAAAAACTTACCCTTTGTTTATTAATTTGTCTCTTCGTCCTCTTCTCTTTGACCTTTTTTACGAGTTAAAATATGAATAGGTGTCCCTTCAAAGTTTAGTTGTTCTCTTAAGATATTTATTAAATATCTTTTATATGAGAAATGCAGTAAATTTGGTTTGTTCATAATAAGTGCAATTCTTGGAGGTTTAGTCTCAAATTGTGTTGTATAATATATTCTTAAATATGCACCATTTGGACTTGGAAGTGCATGTCTGATTAGTGCATGTTCTATTATTCTATTTAGTTCAGATGTAGAAATTCTTTGACTATAATTTTCAAAAATTTCAATTAATTTATCTTTTAGCTTATCAATACTTCTACCAGTTTTTGCAGATACTGCAATTATTGGAGCATAATATAAAAATTTAAATTTGCTTCTAATAGTTTCTTGTATTTTTTGGAATGTATCCATATTCTCATCCCATTTATTTAAAACAATTATTGTTCCTAATCCATACTCATCAACTAATCCAGCAATTTTTTCATCTAAATCAACTAATTCAGAAGAAGCATCTAAAACAACTAAAGCTAAATTTGCTTTTTCAAGCATCTCTTTAGTTCTCATTAAAGCAAATTTTTCAATTCCTTCAATACTTCCTCTTCTTCTTAAACCTGCTGTATCAACAAAAGTAATATTTTTATCTTTATATTCAAAAGATTCATCAACAGGATCAATTGTAGTTCCTGCTATTGGAGAAACTACTGATCTTTCTTGTCCAATCAAAGCATTAAGAATAGATGATTTACCAACATTAACTCTACCAATAATAGCTACTTTAATATTATTATCATCTACTTCTTCTTCAACTATTTCATCTTCTAAAGGATATTCTCCTTCAGCATATTCAGCATCATTTTCATCTAAGATTTCTCTATTTATAATAACTTCACTCTCTGGTAATTCAGGTAATACATTATAAACCCAATCAAATAAATCTTTTGTACCTCTATTATGAGAAACAGATATTCCAAAAAGATTTTCATCTTTAATACCAAATTCAAAGAACTCCCAAAGTCTCTCTTTTTCTTTATCATTATCGATTTTATTTACAACTAAAGCTAATTTTTTTCCTAAAGCTTGAAGCTCATAAAATAATTCTTTATCTTTTTCATCTGGAAGCTTTTTACCATCTACCATAAAAAGTATTATATCAGCCTCTTTTGCAGTCTCTACAGCTTTTCTTTTTACTGTTGAAAAGATTGCATCATTTGTTTCATCAATACCACCTGTATCTAACATCAATGCTTTTTTATCAAATATCTCTACTTCATGTTTTCTAATATCTCTTGTTGTTCCTGCTTGATCTGATACTATTGCTATTCTTTGTTTTGCTATTCTATTAAATAGTGAACTTTTACCAACATTTGGTTGTCCCACTAGTGCTATTTTTTTTAATTCATCTCTACTATTAATTACTTGCATCTATTTCCTAATTTTTTCAATTTCGTATTATAACAAAAAAAAGGGCGTTAGCCTCAAGACTAACACCCTTTTTTAATAATTCGTTAAAAAATTTTAGTATAAACCAAATTTTCCTTCGTCACTTGTTTTATATAATACTCTCATATTATCATCTTTGTCATAGAAAACTTTAAATGCAGAACCAGAAGATTTTAAGTCAATTAATGCTTCTTCAATATCAATTGGTTTGTATGAAGTCAATCTAACTGGAATTATTTCAGCTTCAAGTCTATCTAATTCATTTGCAATTGCATCTTCAATTTCTGTAGAAACAACTTCTGAAAGTTTAGTAGCTTTGTGAGTACTTACTTTATCATGGTGTCTTCTTAATACTTTTGAAACTCTATCAACTGCAATGTCAACCGCAGAATATAAATCTTTATCTTTTTGTTTTACAACAATTGTATCTAAATGTGCTACATTGATTGTAAATTCGAAAACGAATACAGGTTTACTATTTCTCTCTTCTTTATCAATAATAGAATTAACTGAAATAATATCTAAGTTATACTTTTTAAAAATTTCTACTGAACTATTTACATAGTCTTTTATCGCATCTGTTAATTCTATGTGTCTTCCTACAATACTTGTATTCATAACATACTCCTTAGTCTTAATATAATTAATATAATAACACAATGATTATTAAAATAATAATAAATTTCAATTATTATTTAATAATTAAAGTAATATCTCTCGATTCCCTTTTGCATTAACTTCTGATAAGACACCTGTCATTTCAAGTTGTTCTACAATTGTAGCCGCTCTGTTGTAACCGATTCTTAGTTTTCTTTGTATATATGATATAGAAGTCTTTTTATCAGTTAATACAACTTGTTTAGCATCTTCATAAAGTTCATCTAAAGATGACATATCACCGCTTGAAATTGCAGTTCCATTACCATCTTTATCTTTGACAAAATTCATATCATATTCAACTTCTCTTTGTGATTTTAAGAAGTCAACAACTTTTTCTATTTCATCTTCTTTTGACCATGGAGCATGAAGTCTTACAAGTCCTGAACTTCCAGGAGGTGTAAATAACATATCTCCTCGTCCTAGTAAAGACTCTGCACCCATTGCATCAAGTATGATTTTAGAATCTACTTTTTGCCCTACTTTGTATGAAATCCTACTTGGTAAGTTCGCTTTAATCAATCCTGTAACAACATCAACTGATGGTCTTTGGGTTGCAACAATCAAGTGAATCCCACTAGCTCTTGCCATTTGTGCAAGTCTTGCAATAGAAAGCTCAACATCTTTTCCACTTGTCATCATAAGGTCAGCTAACTCATCAATAATAACTACAATATATGGTAAAGGATCAAATGTTTCTTTTTTTGATTTTTCATTATAGTTTTCGATATTTTTAGTTTTTGTTTGAGACATTAATGTATATCGTCTTTCCATTTCTAAAACCATATTAGACAAAGCGGTAATTGCCTCTTTAGGTTTTGTTATAACAGGAGTTAATAAATGAGGAATATCATTATAAATAGAAAACTCTAACATCTTTGGATCTATCATTATAAGTTTTAAATTATCAGGTGAATTTTTATACAAAAGTGAAAGAATCATTGCATTTAATCCAACTGATTTCCCAGAACCTGTAGTTCCCGCAATTAGTAAATGAGGAAGTTTCTTTAAATCTGTAATAAATGGTTTACCAACTATATCTTTCCCTAGAATCATAGTTAAAGGAGAAGTTGCTTTATTAAATATTTCGCTATCAAGTAACTCTTTTAAATAAATCACATGCATGTTTTCATTTGGAACTTCTATACCAATTACATCTTTACCAGGAATAGGAGCTTGAATTCTTATAGTTTCAGCTTTAAGAGCCATTGCTAAATCATCTTGAAGATTTAATACTTTTGATACTTTTACATGGGGTGCAGGTTTAAACTCAAAAGTTGTAACAACAGGCCCTGTGTAAGTTCTAACTACATCACCCTCAATTTTGAACATCAAAAGTTTTTCTAATAAATCAGCAATTTTTCTATCAATTATCTCTTCATTTACTTTAGAAGTTGCTATTTTAGGAGGAGTTTGAAAGAAGTTACTACTTGGTAGTTTAAAATCTTTTGGTTTTTCTGATTCTCCAACTTCTATTTCATCTTGTAATTTTTTATTCTCTTCTAATTCATCAACCATAATAGAGTGTTTTTCTTCAATATTTTCACTAACTTGTGTCTCTACTATATTTTCAGTATTATCATTCTTAGATTTTTTATCTTCTTTTTTATCTTCTTCGATAATTAAAATTTCAGCCGTGTCACCTACTTCTTTAACTGTTACTTTTTCTCTTCTTTTTTCTCTTCTTGAGTCATTATTTTTGGGTTGAAATAAAACTACATCTTTTTTTATGTTTGAAGCTATTTTTTGTACATTGACTGTTTTAATCTCTTTTCCATCTACAAATATTAAAAATGTAATCAAAAAGCCTATTAAGACTAATAACCATAGCCCAGCAAAACCAATATAAGGGAATAATGAATCAATAATCCCATCTCCAATCAAGCCTGAGAGTCTATCTGCTTTTGTAAAAACTAAAGATTGAAAAATAAGTGCAGATAAAAGAAAAATAAATATTCCAAAGTACTTCAAATACTCTTTTTTTTCTTCATGCTTAAAATTGATTTTATAAATAGGATATATAATCAAAAAAAGATAAACATAAGATAAATAACCAAAATATAAATGAGAATATGAAGCAAAAACAGAGCCTACTTTTCCAACAGTAACCTTATCAGATACAATTGTTGCATACTCAAAATATACTATTAAAAATAGTGATATTAAAGATAATATTTTTTTAACTATTTGAGACCCTTTATTATAATAATTTAGAAATTCTAGCTTGTAATTTAAGCCAAGTTTTGTGTTCAAACAAAGGGAATCCTGCCCATTGCTTTTTTGGTTCTTTTATACTTTTTGTAACTCCACCACGAGCAGCAATTGTTGTAAATGGTGCAATTTCCAAGTGTCCTGCAGTTGCACTTTGTCCACCCATGATAACATATTCATTTAAGGTAGTTGTTCCTGATAATCCAACTTGGCCAGTCAATATACACCCAACTCCCAATTTACAATTATGAGCAATATGCACTAAATTATCTAGTCTTACACCATCACTTATAATTGTTGATTTGAAAGCAGCTCTATCAATAGAAGTATTTGCCCCTATTTCAACATCATTTCCAATTTCAACATTTCCATTTTGGTAAATTTTTATATATTTACCTTTACTTTGAGCAAAACCAAAACCATCACTACCTATTACCGTTCCTGAGTGAATTATACAATCATTTCCTATATTGCAATCCCTATAAATAGTAACATTTGGATGAATAATAGTATTGTTTCCAATTTTTACATTATCACCAATATAAGCACCACTCATAATAATACATTTTGAACCAATAATTGAGTTTTTACCTAAATAAACATTTGGCATAACTGTAGTATTTTCACCAACAATACAATCTTTTCCATCACTTTCTACAACTTTAGGTGCAAATAGTTTTGAAGCAAGAGCTAGTTTAACATAAGGCTCATCACACACAAGTGCAATAGTATTTTGAGGAACTCTTGAAATGAAATCTTTTTTAACAAAAACAGCTGCTGCTGTAGTTTTTTCTAAATCATTTGCATATTTATTGTTTTCTAAAAATGTTAGTTCATCAGGAGTTGAGTCAAGTAAGGTGTTTAATCCACTTATTTCTATTTCACTATCGCATTTTATATCTAATGCGATTGCTATATCTTTTAATTTCAAATCATTATCCTTTATTCAAAAAACGATAAGAGAAAACTCTTATCGCTCCATTGCAACTACACCACTTTTAACTATTTCAATTGGGTTGTAGTTTTTGATAACTTTTACAAAATTTGCAATTCTGCTTGGTTCATCTGTTGCTGAAATGATAATACAATCTTGAGTAACATTTTGAATTGAGCCATTATAAGCACGAGCAAGTACATCCACATCACTTAAGTTTTGATCAACTGGTATTTTCACAAGAACTGTCTCTTTTTCTACAACATCAAAATGTTCATTTACTCTTAAAACAGGAATTAATTTATTCAATTGCTTAACAATTTGGTCAATCACCCTTCTATCACCTGTTGTTACAATTGTCATTCTTGAGTATTCTGAATCACTAATTGGAGCTACTGTTAAAGAGTCAATATTATATCCTCGGGCTGAAAAAAGTCCTGCAATTCTAGATAAAACATTGTTTTCATTTAAAACAATTACAGAGATAACTTTTCTTGCATTTTCTGAATCATAGTAGTGATTAAAATTATTCATTGTTATCTCCTAAAAGCATCATTTCATTTAACGCATGTCCATTTGGAACCATTGGTAAAACCTCTTCATTTCTATCAACTATAACTTCTATCATTGCAACTATTTTTTTCTCCATGGCATCTTTTAATGCTTCATCGAACTCTTTTTTAGTAGTAACTCTATACCCTATTCCACCAAAAGCTTCAACTAGCTTTACAAAATCAGGTTGTGCACTCAGATCTGTTTCAGATAATCTATTTTCATAAAACATTGTTTGCCATTGTCTTACCATTCCAAGATAGTTATTATTTAAAATAATATTAATAACTGGAAGCTTTTGCTCCACACAAGTCATAAGCTCTTGTATATTCATTAAAATAGAACCATCACCTGTAAAATTTATAGAAACTTTATCAGGTCTTGCTTTTGCAACACCCATTGCACCTGGTAATCCAAATCCCATAGTTCCTAGTCCACCTGAAGTATTCCATTGTCGAGGATAAGAAAATGGATAAAACTGTGCTGACCACATTTGATGTTGTCCAACATCAGTTGAAATAATTGCATTATCTCCAACTAGTTCACCAACTCTTACTATTGGCCATTGTGGTTTAATTTTAACATCAGAGTCTTTAAATGCTAGAGGATGTTGAACTCTATAATCTCGTAATAATGCTACCCAATTAGTATAATCATTAAATTCAAACTCACCAATTGAATCAATCATCCCTTGAACAGTTACTTTTAAATCTCCAACTATTGGAAAATTTGTATGTACTAGTTTAGCAATAGAAGCTGGATCAATATCCACATGAATAACTTTTGCTTTTTTTGCAAATTCATCAAGTCTTCCAGTAACCCTATCATCAAACCTAGCACCTAAAGAAATCAATAAGTCTGTTTCATGAGCTGCCATATTAGCTGCATATTCACCATGCATTCCTAACATTCCAAGCAATAAAGGGTTTGTATGCCCCATAACTCCTCTTGCCATAAGTGTTTCAACAGCAGGAATATTTAGTTTCTCTGCTAATTCTCTTATTTCATATGCACAATTTGATAAAATCGCTCCACCACCAATATAAAGCAATGGCTTTTTAGCTTTTGCAATAGCTTGCATTGCTCTTTTTAATTGCTTTTTATTATAATTAACTGTTGGCTTATAAGTTGGTAAATTAACCTCTTCTGGATAGATATAATCTCCAACTTCTGCTGTAATATCTTTTGGAATATCAACATGAACTGGTCCTGGCCTTCCAGTACTAGCTATATGAAATGCTTCTTTAATAATTCTTGGTAAATCTTCAAGTTTATTAACTAAATAGTTATGTTTAGTACAAGGTCTAGAAATTCCAACTGCATCAATTTCTTGAAAACCATCAGTACCGATAATTGTAGTTGGTACTTGCCCTGTAATTACAACCAAAGGAATAGAATCCATATAAGCATCAGCTAATCCAGTAACTGCATTTGTAAATCCAGGTCCAGATGTAACTATAGAAACACCTACTTTTCCTGTTGCTTTTGCGTATCCTTCAGCTGCGTGAATAGCTGCTTGTTCATGTCTAGTCAATATATGTTCAAAATGTGTTTGTTTATAAATTTCATCGTAGACATTCATAATAGCGCCACCAGGGTAACCGAATACAACTTCTACCCCTTCATTTTTTAATGATTCTGTTACCATTTTTGCGCCTGTCATTTTCATTATACTTTTCTCCATTGTAAAATAGGTATTTATTCTACAAAAATTTAGTTTAATACATCTTTAAAGCGCACTTTCTAGCACTTTTGTGTTTAATGGCAAATTTATTATTTTTCTAATATAATCTGTGATAATTTAAGGAGTTCCAAAGTGGATGTAAATAATCTTACTAGTGTAAGCAATGTTGCCGTAAATAATGTACCTAAACAATATGTTGATAAAGCACGGTTTAATGGTTCAGTTAATGCAGTTGACAATGAAGATGCATTAAAAGTCTCTATCCATGAAGTTTACAATAAAAAAAGAGATGAATTATCCCATTCACTTAGAAATTTAAATGAAGGTATCGCAATTACTCAAATTTCTATGAACTCCCTCTCAAAACAACAAGACAACTTAAAAAATATCGGAAATGCCTTAGTAAAACTAGATAGTAGTGGAGATTATGAAAATAAAAGATTTGAAACAGCAGAAGAGATTTCAAATCAATTAAATAACTATAATCAAGAAGCAGAAAAAGCAAGATTTAATAAAAAACTACTTTTAGATGACCAATATGGTGATGAAATAATAAATGTAGTTACTCAAGAAAAAGATTTTAAAATAACTGGTGTAAATACAAAAGAAATATCTCAAACGCTAGTTAATAGCTTACAATCTAACTCTTTATCTTCAAGTGAAGATGTAAATAGTGCATTAGAAAATTTAGATGAAGCACTAAATAAAAGTGAAGCATTTACAGAAAACTTTTCAAAAATGAATAGTGAAATGAAACAAGTTGCAAGAGGAACATTAAACGAACAAATAAATTTACTAAAAGAAAATAGTAAATTAAAAGATTTGAGTTTTGGCTCTGATTTTAATAACTTCTCAAAAACAAATATAATGAGTCAATTAGGAAATTTAGCAGCGTCTCAAGCCCATATTATTCAAGAGCAAACTTCAAAATTACTTGGATAATTTCAAAGCATGATCTATTGCTACACCTTCTCTTAACCCATCATCAAAAACTATTGACTTATCTTTATTTAAAATAGTGTAAAATAATTTAAAAATAAATACACCAGACTCGATAAAATCAGTTCTTCCCCCACCAACTAAATCAAATATTTCTTCTTTTGATAAAGTTCTAAATTTATGTAAAAAATCTTCTATTTCATCAAGAGTTAATTGGGTTCCATTTATAAGATTTCTATCATAGTTATTAAAATTTAATCCTAATTTAACTGCAGCAATAGTCGTAGGTGTTCCAGCAGTTGCTACAAAATTAAACTTATCTAAGTTGATATTTAAACTTTCAATAAAAAGAGTAATCTCTTCTTTTCTTCCATCTAATTCATTTAATAATTCTTTTTGATTATTTTTATACTTTTGAGATAAGGTTACAATTCCAATATCAAAACTTTTTGCAAAATATTCGTTTCCGTTATTAATAATCAATTCTGTTGAACCACCACCAATATCAATTAAAGCAAAATGTTCAGACTCTTTTTTTTCTCTTTTTAAAGCATACTTAATAGCCAAAAGAGTCAATCTTGCCTCTTCGTCACCATTTATTATTTTAAAATCAAGATTACATTCATCTTTAAATCTTTTTAATACTTCACTAGAATTTTCTGCCATTCTCATCGCTGCAGTTGTAACACAAACAGCATCTTTTGGATTAAATTTGAGCTTTTCTATTGATTTTTTAACAGCTTCTATTACTCTATTTTGAGCTTCAATTGAAATTCTTTTGGTATCAATTAGTCCATCAGCCATGCCTACGACCTCTTGATACTCATCTATGATTTTATGATTTAAACCATCATAAAGTAAGGTTCTAAAAGAGTTAGAACCTAAATCTATGGATACAACATTTCTCATTAAGGATGTGGTATTTTAATTTTTGAATTAAGTAAATAACCTATAATAATCATAGATATTAAAACTATAGTTTCAGGTAAAATTCCTGTTAACCAAACAAGATACACAACAAAAAGTAAAATAGCCCCAAGAGGTGTAGGAATACCAGTAAAATATTTTTCAACTTGACCTTCTTGTGCATCTATATTAAACTTTATCAATCTTCTAAGCCCTGAAATTATGTAATATATAAAAGTAAATAATACAAGTACTGTATTTAATTCTAACTCTTTACCATCAATTATTGCAAAATAAATAAACATACTAGGAACAATAACAAAAGATAAAAAATCAGCATAAGAGTCAAGCTGAATTCCAAACTCGGTAGATAAGCTATATTTTCTTGCAATTTTCCCATCAACTATATCAAAAGCACCTGCTATCCAAGCAAAAAGTGCTGCACCAAAAAACTGTCCATGTGTTATAAAATATATTGCTAATATACCAGCACCTATATTAAAAAATGTAGCTAAATTAGCTAGATTAAAATGATTATATTTATTAAATAAAAAACCCAAAATTTTCCTTTATATTGTATATTGGTTTCTACCATTTTGTTTAGATTTATATAACTTCTCATCAGCAAGTTTATACAATCTATTTGTAGATAGATTTGAACCTGGTTCATAAATAACAGCTCCAATAGATACTGTTACATATTTATTTGCTTTACTTTCTTTGTGCTCTATTTTCAAAAATTCAACTAGTTTTAAAATTGCACTTAAACAATTTTCTAAAATCTCTTTGTCAACATCAAATAATATGGCACCGAACTCTTCTCCACCTAACCTAAAAACATATTCATACTCTTTGTTAAAGTATTTTTTCAATTCATTTGCAACTGCTTTTAGGGTTTTATCTCCCATATCATGACCATAAGTGTCATTATATTGTTTGAAAAAATCAATATCAAACATTATAAAAGCTGTTTGCCATTTGTTTGAATTTGATACAACTGGAATACTATCAAATATTGTATCAAAATACCCTCTATTATATAACATTGTCATAGAATCTGTTATAGATTCTATTTTGTATTTTTTGTTTAATATTGTTAGATGGTTATCTTTTTTAATAATACTATATGTTAAGTAAATAAAAATAGCAAAAGAGAAAATAACTAAAGCAATGATATTATAAAAAAGTAGCTTTTTCATATCTTCATATCTACTTAAAAACCCTTTTCTTTGTTTTCTTGCATTATTTATTTCATATTCAATTAAAAAATTTACTTTTTGAATCATAATTGTATATTTCATATTGTTTTTATCCATAAACGAAACTTTTATATCTTCATCTATCGAATCAACAACTTTTCGCTCTTGTATAGTTTTATATGCTTTAAAGTAAGCATTCCAATTTGATTGAATTATTCTTTGACTTTTTTTAATTGAACAAAGTTTTTCTCTATTTTGGAGACATATAATCATGTCTTTATAGCTTGAAGATATGTTTTGAAGATTTGTAACAGGGATAAAGTTCCCAAAATATATTTTATCAATTTGTTTTTTTAAATTTTCAATTTGTGAGTTGAATATAAAACTAGCCATTACAAGCATCATTATTATAGTTATTAACAATAATACCAATTTAAAACTAACTGAGTCAAAAATACGTTTTTTCATTATTTCTATTATATTAAAATAATTATTAAACCAAGTAAAAATTATATTTGCTTTTTATTATAAAATTTAGATAAAATTAAGTATATCGTTCGAAAGGACACATTATGGAAATAAATAGTAATCTTGGAGCAATGAGATTAGAAGAACTCAAACTTAATGATTCTGCTAAAAATATTGCAAATCCAAAAACATATGCAAATACAAGCAATGAAGAAGTTACACAAGAAGTAACTCCTGATTTAATAAAGTCTATTACAGAACAAATACCTATTCCTATAGCATACCAAGCAAATGCTACTAGTATAAAAGTACAAAATGAAATTTTTGCATCAACAATAAATATAAAAGCATAAGTAATGGATAAAATAAAAGTAGTTTGTTCTTCTTGTAATAGTGTAAATTCTATTCCAAAAAAAGATAATTATAAAGTAGCTAATTGTGGTAAATGTAAAGAATCACTTCTAAATACTAAACCCCTTGATTTAAATGACTCAAATTTTGATTTACAAATTGTAAATTCTGATATTCCTGTAGTTGTAGATTTTTGGGCACCCTGGTGTGGACCTTGTAAAATGTTTGCACCTACATTTGAAGAGATTAGTGCAAAATATCCCTTAAAAGCAAAATTTGCAAAAGTAAATACAGAAGTGGAACAAAACTTGGGATCTAAGTATCAAATACGCTCAATTCCCACTTTAATTATCTATAAAGCAGGAAAAGAGATGGAAAGAGTATCAGGAGCATTAGATTCTACAAGATTAGCAATGCTAATCAATAAATATATTTAATCTAATAACTCTTTATCAAAGAAAGTTGAAGTTTGGATATTTTTAAATGCTGCTTTCATAGAAACAAACATTTGAGGATTTTCTTCTTCCATTTTTTCCAATAATTCTTTTGTTGCAGCTCTTGCATGTGGCATTTTAATATCAAATCTCATAGCAGGACAAGCTTCATCACCTATTACACTTATTTCATTTGTTGTTGCAAAAGCTCTTAATTGTCTCTCTCTACAAAAAATAAGAGGTCTTATTACTTCTAGCCCATTCTCAGCTTTATATCTAGGAGGCATAGATCTCAAAGCTCCATTATATAAGAAATTCATAAAAAATGATTCCATTGCATCATCTAAGTGATGTCCTAAAGCCAATTTATTATATCCTTGTTCTTGTGCAGTTGAGTATAAATACCCTCTTCTCATTCTTGAGAAAAATGAACAAAAAGAAGAGTTTTTTCTTATTTTTTCTTTTGATAATTCAAAAATTTCTGTATCAATAATCTCATGTTCTATTCCATGCTTGGCACAATGTTTTGACAAGAACTCAACTTGTTCTCCCATACCATAAGTTACAGTAACTGCTTTAAATTCAAAATCAAATGGTGTAACTCTTTTTATATGATTTAATGCATGAATTAATGTAGTAGAATCTTTTCCACCTGAAAATCCAACTAAAACTCTATCACCTTCTTTTATTAAACCATACTCCGCATTTGTTCGTCCAACTACACTTGAAATTTTTTTACTTAATTCAATCAATTTTTCTTATCCTAAACTTTTTTCGCGATTATATCATAATTTATATTTATTTATATATTTAATATTCATCGATAAAATATATAAAAATTAACTACAATTTTAGAAAAAGTTACTATAATTTGAATATAATTTAAAATAAAGATAAAAAATGACAACAGAAGAAATAAGCCAATTTAGACAAAAAATAAGTGAAACAATCATGCCTCTTGCTGCAAATATGAAAGATGTCGATATAAAAGAGTTAATAGAACATATTGAAAAAGAAAATCCCGAACTTCCTGAAGGCTTTGGAAATATGCTTTATGAGCAAGTTCTTATATTAAAATATAAAAAATAAATTTATTTTTTATATTTTAACCTTCAATATCCTAAATACAAATATCAAATTTCTTCGTGAAATTCTTTTTTATTTGTATTTTCTACAACTTTCTCTGCTATTTTATTTACTTCATTAGCTACATGATTAGCCTCAGATGCAACAACTGCATTTTGTTGAGTTACTTGATCTAATTTGTTAATCGTACTATTAATTTGTTCCATCGCACTAAATTGTTCTTTTGAAGCATTCGAAACTTCTGAAATAAGAGATAATGTATTATGAATATTTTTATTTAATCTTTCATATCCATTTATCATATCAGTTGATATTTTTTTACCTTCATTTGTTTTTTCTGTTGCATTTTCAACCAACTCTTTTATTTCATGTGCTGCTTCAGCGCTTCTTGAAGCTAGATTTCTAACCTCTTGCGCAACTACAGCAAAGCCTTTCCCAGCTTCACCAGCAGTTGCTGCTTCAACTGCTGCATTAAGACTTAAGATATTTGTTTGAAATGCTATTTGATCAATTATTGTAATTGCTTCTGCTATTGATTGAGTTTGTTCATTTATTTTATCCATAGAAGAAGCTGTTCTTGAAGCTAATTCTTCTCCTTGTGTTACTGAATCAGAAACTTCATTTGCATAAGTGTTCATTTGTACTATATTATTTGAACTATTTTTCATATTTGATGTTATCTCTTCAATTGCAGCAGCAGATTCTTCTAATGATGCAGCTTGGTTATTTGCTGAAATAGTTAAGCTATCTACACCTTTTGACAATTTATGTGCATTTGTTGATAAATCTACTCCCATCTTTTTATTTTCAATTAACATAGTCGTTATTGCAAGCCCTAAATTATTTATATCATCACAAAGTGCTTTTAAATCACCTTCCATATGAGTTGTATCTATTTTAGCTCTATAATCATAATTTGTATAAGAAGATAATACATTCATTGCATTTTGAATATTCTCTTTTACTACAAAAAGCATTTGGTTAATAACTTCTTTCAATTCATGTAAAGTAGGATTTGGAGTATCTCCACTAATAGATACATCTAAAATACCTTTTTTTGCCTCATTTGCACAATGAATTGCACTATCAACTAATACTCTATCTTTTTCAATAGTAATTTTTGTTTTTGTAATACTATTATTTATAATCTTAGCCATAGTTCCTAACTCATCAGAAGAATTTAATTGAATCTCTTTTGCATCACTTTTTTCTTGATTTAAATATTGGAAAAAATCTAATAATCCATCTTGAAATATAACAAGAGGCTTTTTAATTGAATTAGTAACTCCAATAATAATAAAAAATAATAAACTTATAACCACAGCAACAAGTGTATATAGAGTATATCTAGTCTTTTCTATCTTCTTTAAAGCCAATTCATAACTTAAATTATTTTGTTTATATGCAAATTCATTGATACTATTTAAATCTTTAGAAATTTTAGTAAAAGGAATATCACTCTCTAAAATTTTATCTAAGTAAATATTCATAACATCATTCATTGCATCAGTAATTTGTCCATTATAATCTTTTAAATTAACATCAATATCTTTAATTAATTTTTTTATTTTTTCATCATGTACAACTGATTTTAATAGTTTTTTATAATCTTCATCAACTACTTTTCTAATATCATTTAGTTTTTTTATTTCTGCATTAATTTCTGGTTCATCATATGCACCAGTTACATAATTAAAAACTTTGTATAAAATTCCATTATATAACTCAATATCAGCCAAAAACTTACTACTTGTTTGATAAAGTTCAAACTTCACTTCAACTATTTCTTTTAATGTATTTTTATTTGAAGTTAAAGAGTTATTTGCAAATATTGCTAATGTTAATAAAAATAGTAAAGCAATACTTGGTGCAATTAGAACTTTAGAACCAATTTTTAGATTTTTTAGTCCAAACATAAAAATTTCCTTCTTATTTTTTGATTAATATTCTTCTCTCAAATAAAGCATCCATATCATCATGAATAATTGAATCTTTATCTAAGAAAATTAATTTATCTTTATTTAGTTGATTGACATTTTTCAATCCCATTACTGCAAGTAAACTTTTCATACTTTTTAAAATATTTTTATGATAGTTTTTAACATTACTAGCATGTTTTTTTACAAAATAATGCTTTCTTTTTTTAATGTCTTGTGTTGCTAATCCAACAGGACATTGATGTTCTCCAGCACCTGAACAATATCTTGCACGAATACACCCTGCACTCATCATAAAGCCTCGGGCAATTTGTACAAAATCAGCACCTAAACAAAGTGTAATTATTACATCATCCGGAGTCAAGATTTTACCACTTGCTGATAATTTAACTTTGTCTCTAACTTCATAATCTTTTAAAACTTTATCAACTAAGTATAAAGCATCTCTAATATCCATACCAATTCTTTCCATCATATCTAATGGTGCAGTAGCACTACCTCCACTTCCACCATCAATAGAGATATAATCAGGATAAGGTAAACCTAACTCTTCTCTTCTTTTTATCTCTTTTGCAATTGGAACTATATTGTCATAATCAGAAATAACTATTTTTATTCCTACTGGTTTTTTTGATGCTTCTTGTAGTTCACCTATAAAATCAAATAACTCTTCAGTAGTATTAGCATAAGGAAATCTATTAGGAGAAAAAGCATCTTTGTGTGCTTCAATATTCCTATAATAAGCAATTGAAGGAGTTACTTTTTCAGCGATTAATTTACCACCTGTTTGTTTAGCACCTTGAGCAATTTTTATCTCAGTCATTTTACAAAAACTCATTTGTTTTTTATAACGCTCTTTATCAAACTTTCCATCTCTTGATCTAACACCATATAAACCTGAACTTATTTGTAAAATAATATCTGGCATATCTTCAGGTACTTCATTTGGGAAAGCTTCAATAGGTGCCTCCCAATTAGGTCTAAAAAAACACTCTTTATCTTTATTAAAAACATAAGTATCTGCTTCTAAGTCCTTTTTAAATAGACCTCTTCTATAAAAATCAATAGCTACTGGTTCATTGAATAAGATTTTCGATAATCTAAAAATCTTATGCTGTAAAGCATTACCAGTAACTTCTTTCATATACTTTGTATCATAATTATAATGTGTTACAAAAAAGTTTGAAGTCAATCCACCCTCACCTGAATTTATTGGGAAATCACCATCTTTTGCTCCATAAACAAAAGCTCTAGTCCCCTCAGGAGAAATAGACCCATCACTCATCGGCCCACGACCTAAAATCGAATTTGCCACAAAGGGTTTTTCTCTATTTTCACCAAATGTAACTGAAAACTCATTATCAATTTCATCTTCATTTAATACAATGTTCGTGTGTCTTAACATAAATTTTGGTTTAGGTAATGGCTGAGAAGGTGAAAAAGATGCAAAATTAACTTTATCCCTTGAAGCACTATATACCCAATCTAGTTTATCCATTGATTCATAAAATTTTTCATCACCAAAATATTGTCTAAAAGGTTCTCTAAACTCTTGGAAAACAAATCTCAAACGGCCAACAATTGGATAATTAACTAAAATTTGATGTGTTCTTTGAACATATTTATCATGGACATACCACATAAATATACCTAAACCAAAAACTACTAATACTATAAACCAAGTTTCCATATATAATTCCTATTATATTTTTTAGGGCTTTAACATCACGAAATGTATAAAAGTGGGGTTAAAATTAAAAGTGGCAATAAGAAGGAAAATTCCTTCTTATTTTAAACCTCTTGCACCAATATTTCCATATCTATGGAAAGAGTGAGAGATTGATTGCTCAATGAAATAGTTAAGAAGTTCTAGTCTTCCTTCCATCATTGGAGCTTGTCTTACTATATATGTAAGAGATTTTGATGCAGCTTCAAAAATTGAAGAAGGAACTTTACTAATATTTGAATAAATAACTCTTTGATAATCTTTTATTGTATTTGCAAAAGCTTTATCATCTTCTTCAACAACTTTATTTGTTCCTAATAGAATAGCTGATTTAGCTAAGAAGTCTTTAATAGTATCATTACCATTAATTGAAACAGTAAAGCTTACATTTGAAATTCTTGCTGCTAAGATTCTAGATACTACTTCAAAAATTGTATCATCAGAGCTTACTCTAATTACAACTTTATCCAATGGTAAATATCTAAAGTGATTATCTTCACCTCTTACTTCACAATAATCTTTTGCTTTGCTAAATTCATTTTCATAGTTTTCATAATATGATTGAACAGCAACTGCTAATTTTTCGAACTCTTCTTTATTTTCACCTTTTGATTTACAAGAATCAATAAATTTAACTAAATCAGAGTTATATTTTTTACTAACAGTTGGATTTGATTTTTCAGTAAAATTAACAAATTGAGTAACATAGTTGAAAATACCAACTTTTCTTCCTGCTCCAATTGCAGATTTACCCATACCACCAAATGGTTGTCGCAGAACAATCGCACCAGTTGTTCCTCTATTTACATAAAGGTTACCAGCTTTAAGATTTGCTTTCCAATAAGAAACTTCTCTTTCATCAAGAGATTCAATACCAGAAGTCAATCCATAACCTGTATCATTTACAATTTTTACAGCATGTGCTAAATCTTTTGCTTTAACAACGGCAAGAACTGGTCCAAATAACTCATTCATATGAATAAAGTTACCCTCCTCTACGCCCCATTTAATTGCTGGTTTTAACATATACTCATTACCCTCTGCATATTCAGGAGCAACCAACCACTCTTCTTTACCTTCTAATTCACTAATTGCTTTTTTAAGATTTCCAGATACAGGATTTGCTAAAGTTCCAATTCTATTTTTTAAATCCCAAACAGAACCAACACTCATAGACTTAGCAGTATCAATTAAAGCTTTTTTAAATGACTCATCATTATAAACTTCTTCTTCTAATACTAAAAGTGATGTTGCAGAACATTTTTGACCTGAGTTTGCAAATGCACTTTGACAAACATTTTTAACAGCTTGTTCTCTATCTGCCATATTTGTTACAATTGTTGCATCTTTTCCACCAGTTTCAGCAGTCAATAATAAATCAGGTCTAGTTTTTAACATAGAAGCAGCGGTATCTTCACCACCTGTTAAAATTACAAAATCAACATCTTTATTTGCAATTAAGTGTTCACCTGCAAGTGCTCCTGGACAAGGAACAAATTGAAGAACATTTTTAGAAATACCAGCATCCCAGAAACATTTACACATCTCATAAGCTGTTAATGCTGCAGCAGATGCTGGTTTAATAATAACTGTATTTCCAGCAGCTAAAGATGAAGCAACTCCACCTAAAGGAATAGCAACAGGGAAGTTCCATGGTGGAATTACAACACCAACACCTTTTCCTGAAAACTCTAAGTTTTGATATTTTTCAAAATAATGTGTACTATATGGATAAAATTCTAAGAAATCAACCGCTTCTGAAACTTCAACATCAGTTTCAGTAAATACTTTACCAACTTCAGCAGCAGCAACACCTATTAAATCGTTTCTTCTCTCTCTCACCTTTATAGCAACAAGTTTAAGTGCAGCATGTCTTTGTTCATGAGTTAAACTTCTCCAACCATCTTTATCAGCTTTTGCTACTTCTACAGCTTTTTTAAGATCTTCAGCATTTGCATTTGCAAATTTTCCTGCTAATACTCCATCTTTAATTTGAGATTTATCAATTGCATCTACTACTTTTCTATCTTCTGAAATATCAACTCCACCAACAACTATTGGAGTAATTTTATGGTCAGTATCTTTAGAAAATTGCCATTTTTTAATAATACCTCTAGCCCACTCTTGATTAGCTGCTAATACAAAATCTGTATCAGCTTCAGCATGATACTCTTTTGTATCATATGAAGAGTGTGAGAAGTCATCCCATTTTTCTGTGAGTCTATTTTGTGTTCTATGGGCACCTACGAATGATGTTTTTTCATTTTCAAAAGATTTTAAAAATAACTCTTTTTGCATATTCCAATCTTTTGAACCAACTGTAAGACCAAAAGAGTATCTAATAAAGTTATTTGGACCTGTATTTTCATCAAGTCTTCTCACTAAATAAGCAATTGCATTTGTAAATTGTTCTTTTGCAGCTGTTGGAGCATATAAAATCACTGATTTTGAGATTTCTCTAATCGCTAATCTTGCAGCTTCACTCATACCTTCTAACATCTCTAATGTATGATATTGACTTGTTTTATTTTCTTCAGCCAATGTTGTAGCAAATGCTAATTCAAATAAGTTATGAGAAGCAGTTCCTATATGCATAAATGGAGCATTTTCTGGTTGTAAGGCATGTCTTGCCATTCTTTTATAATTTGAGTCTGTATCACTTTTATCTGTATATGTAACCATTTCCCAATGTTTTTGGCTAGCTTCAGTTTCTTCCATCTCCATATTAGCACCTTTTACAAGTCTAAACTTCATAGGAGATCCACCATTTTCTACTCTTTTTTTAGCCCATGCTAACAAGTCTTTTTGAACTAAGAAAGAATCTGGAATATATGCTTGTAAAACAATACCGGCATAAAAATCTTTAAATTGTGGTTTATCTAATGTTCTTTTAAATACTTCAACAGTAATAGCTAAATCTCTGTATTCTTCCATATCAAGATTAATAAATTTATTTGATTTTGTTCCATCTGGAGCTATATAAGGATATTTAATTGCTTGTTCATATATTTTAGTTAATTTTTCAACAAGTACTTCAACTGTGTGTTCGAAATTTAAAGGATTAATTTGAGAGTAAATAGTTGATATTTTAATAGAAATATAGTCAATATTTGGGTTAGATAAAGCTTTTAAATATTTTTCCATTCGTTCACCTGCTTCTTCTTCACCAAGAACAACTTCACCAATAAGGTTAATATTAACTCTAGTACCCTCTTCTTTTCTCATAATTAAGTGTTTATTAAAAGGCTCTTCTTCTCCTTTAATAACTACTGTCTTAGTATCTTCTCTTATTTGATTTACAAACATAGGAACAGATAAGTTTGGTAAAAATTTTCCAAAATTTTGGAATAACCATAAAAGTGTTTTATCTTTTGTTGTAAAAAAGTGAGCCATCCCATGCTTTTCTAATAAGAAAATAATTTGATCAGCAACTCTTGCATTTGAATCACATCTAAAACATTGATCCATTAACTCTATTAAAAGAGCTTTATCTTTTGGATGGTCAAGCATTTTATTCATTTTTGCATAAAACTCTCTATCCCAATCACTAACAAGTTCTGTTGCTCTGTTTTGCCATTTTTCAGCTAGTTTAACTGCTGAGCCTATAATTTCTGTTTCATTTTTCATGTACAATCCTTATAATTAATTGAATATAATCAAACTAAAGTAGACTTATGCATCACCAATTGCATAACAGAGGAAATAAATTTCCTCTATCTACTCTTCTTCTTTTTTTTAATGTTTTTTACCTAAATAGGCCTCTTGTATTGTTTTAGAGTTTAATAATTCTTCCGCTGTTCCTTCATGT
Organism: Arcobacter iocasae; assembly: GCF_042214795.1. GTDB lineage: Bacteria > Campylobacterota > Campylobacteria > Campylobacterales > Arcobacteraceae > Arcobacter > Arcobacter iocasae. The sequence continues at coordinate 3,077,329 of NZ_CP090177.1, forward strand.
GTGATTTTCCCAACTTCTAACACATATGCTCTATCTGCTAACTTTAAAGCTGCTTTTGCATTTTGTTCAACTAATAAAACAGTAACACCATTTAAAGAAATTTCTTTTATTGCTTTAAAAATTGCTTTAATTAAAATTGGTGCTAAACCTAATGAAGGCTCATCCAAAATTAAAAGTTTAGGTTTACTCATAATAGCTCTCCCAATTGCAAGCATTTGTTGTTCACCACCACTTAAAGTCCCAGCAAGCTGTTTTTTTCTCTCTTTAAGTCTTGGCAAAATATCATAAATCCAATCCAAAGTCTCTTTATCATGTCCTTTTAATGTATATGCACCCATCATAAGATTTTCTTCAACAGTTAATGTTCCAAAAACTCTTCTTCCTTCTGGTGAGTGAGACATACCAAGTGATACAATATCATGTGCGTCACATTTAGTAATATCATTTTTATCAAAAATAATATTTCCTGATTTTGGCTTTAAAAGTCCAGAAATTGTTCTTAAAGTTGTAGTTTTACCAGCACCATTAGCACCAAGAATTGTTACAACTTCTCCTTTTAATACTGTTAAATCTATACCTTTAATAGCAGATATTGCTCCATATGACACATGAAGATCTCTAACTTCTAGTAATATTTCATTATTTACCATTATTCATCCTCCTCATCATCTGTTCCAATATAAGCTTCAATAACTTTTGGATCATCTTGTACAAATGATGGAAGACCTTGAGAAATCTCTTTCCCAAAATTAATAACAGTAATATAATCAGTTAATTTCATAACCATATCCATATCATGTTCAATCATCATAATTCCAAGACCCATTTCTTTTATTTTTAAAATAATGTTAGTAAGTTCTATGGTCTCATTTTCATTAAGTCCGGCTGCTGGTTCATCTAAGATTAAAAGTTCAGGTTCAGCTGCAAGTGCTCTTGCCATCTCAATTTTTCTTTGATTTCCATAAGATAAATCTCCTGCAGGAGTTTTAGCATATTTTGTTAAACCAAAGAAATCCATTAGTTCTCCAACTTTTTCCCATTGTTTCTTTTCATCTGCTCTATAAAAAGGTGTGTGAACAATAGCGTGATACCATTTTTGTTTTGACTTTGTATGACAGCCAGCAATGATATTTTCAGCAACGCTCATCTCTTTAAAAAGTCTAATATTTTGAAATGTTCTTAAAACTCCCCTTTGGGCAATTTTATGAGGTTCCATACCAGTAATATTTTCACCTTTATATTTTATAGTTCCTTGTTCAGGAGTATAAATACCTGTAACACAGTTAAAAAGCGTAGTTTTACCAGCACCATTTGGACCAATGATTCCATATATTTGACCTGGTTTAACTTTGATAGTTAAATCATCAATTGCAACTAATCCATGGAAAAACTTTGAAACATTTTCTATTTCTAATACATATTTCATTATTTTGCCTCCCTAGCTTTCTTTTTAAGAAACTTTGGAATATTTCCAAAAGTTGCAGGCCAAACACCATTTGGTCTTAAAATCATAGTAAGAACCATAGCTGCACCAAAAATTAGATATCTTGATTCTTTAAATTCTGTAAATAATTCAGGTAATACAAACATTACAAATGTTCCAATAATAATTCCAGGAAGTGAAGCAGATCCACCAACAAGAACGATTGCAAAGAACATTACGGATTGCATAAAGTTAAAAGACTCAGGACTTACAGCTGAATATTGAATAGCAAAAACACATCCAGCAGCACCTGCAATTGCAGCACCTAAAGCAAAAGCAAAAAGTTTATAATATGAGATATTAATACCCATAGATTTTGCTGCAATTTCATTTTTGTTTATATAATATAAAGCTCTTCCATATCTTGATGTATCTAAGTTTCTAATTATTAATAAAGTAACAATCAATAAACTAAAGGCAATATAATAAACTGCTGTATCACTTGTAAGTTCATAACCAAAAACTCTAAAGAAATCAATTCCAAAAATACCATTAGGACCACCAGTTAAACCAAAAACATCATTTGATAATACTTGTTCAAAAATAATATTAAATCCAATAGTTGCAACAAGTAAATAGTCACCTCTTAAATGAATAATTGGACCTGCAAGTAAAACTGAGAAAACAACTGGAACTAAAATCGCAAAAGGAATAGTTTCAATAATTTCAAATCCAAAATGTACATTTAAAATAGCTGTTGTATATGCACCCATTCCAAAGAAGATTGCATGTCCCATATTAAATACACCAGCACGACCAAGAATAATATCTTGCGAAAAAGCAACAACGGCAAATACTAAAAATGTAATACCAATACTTAACCAAGCAGAATCAACTAAAAATGGAAAAACTGCCATAACTACTAAAAAAAGTGTAGCAATAATTGTAGTTCTATTCATTATACTTTCTCCGCTGTATTTTCACCAAGAAGTCCAGTTGGTTTTACAATTAAAATTATAATTAATAAAATAAATGTAAATGTTTCTGCCCATTCTGTTGAAATATATCCTGATATTAGTGCATTAAATAATCCAAGTAATAATCCACCAAGCATAGCTCCTGGAATACTCCCAATACCACCAATAATTGCTGCAATAAATGCATTTAAACCATAAAGCCATCCCATATCAAATGTTAAGCCTCTATAATACATACCAATAAATAAACCACCAATAGCTCCAAGCATAGAACCAATTATGAAAATAGTCATAATTACTCTATTAACATTGATACCCATAAGCTTTGCAGCATCTTGATCTATAGCAGTTGCTCTAATGGCTGTTCCCATTTTTGTTTTATTGATGAAAAGATAAAGTGAAACCATTAACACAGCTGATAATGCTAAGATTACCAATTGAGTAAACGAAATTATAACTCCACCAAAATTCCATGAAGTACTTGGGAATACATTAGCTGGGAATATTTCCATATTTGGTCCCCAAATTAACATTATTGCATTTTGTATAACAAGTGATGCACCAAGAGCAGAAACAACTGCACTTAATCTTGGTGCCGTTCTTAAAGGTCTATAGGCTAGACGCTCAAGAAGAACACCTACAAAAGCCACAACGATTGCTGTTAGAGTAAATACTATAACAATATTCACTAACGTCAATGCATTTGAACCATAAAACTGTGTAAACAAAGTAAGTCCTACATAAGCAGAGAAGGCAACAAGGTCACCGTGTGCGAAGTTGATTAACTTCATCACACCGTAAACCATTGTATAACCTAAGGCTACTAATGCATAAAGACTTCCTACTGTTAAACCATTAATTAACTGTTGAAGAAGAGTATCCATTATTTTAAAACCTCATTATTATTCAGTAACAACTTGTTTTGTACCATCATTTTTCATTTTGTAAACAACAAATTTAGCACCAACTCTCTCACCATCTTCTCTAATATTAAATGGTCCAGTAATTCCTGGAAAATCTTTCATAGATCTAATGTATGCAGCAATCTTTTTAGTGTCAAAAGATTTTGTTTTTTCAACACCTTCAATAACTGCTCTGAAACCATCTGCATTAGTTACAGGCCAAATTGATGGAGGATCCATTTTAAATCTAGCTTTGTAAGCTGCAAGATATTTTTTAGCTTCTGGGTATGGTAAAATTTCAGGTGTTGGGAAGTTAATTAAAACTGTTCCAGCAGCTGCTTTACCTGCTAATTTATAGAAATCAGGGTTGTCATTTGAATCACCACCAACAAAATCTGCATCTATTTGTAATTGTTTTTGTTGAGCTCTTAATAATCCACCATCAGTATAGTAACCTGAGTAATAAATTACATCTGGGTTCATCTCTTTTATTTTTGTTAATATTGCTGAAAAGTTTTGAGTTCCTGATTTAATTTTCCCTCTATAAATAACATTTCCACCAATAGCTTTGATTGAAGCTTCAGTTGCATCACCAAGTCCTTCTGAGTAAGAAGAATAATCAGATAAAACTACAATCTTTTTATATTTTTTTGTTTTTACCATATACTCTGCTGTAAAATCACTTTGAGAAGAGTTTGGAAATGAGTTTCTAAAGAAAGTCCAGTATTTCTTAGCAATTAAAGAATCACTTGTACCATCAGAAGTTTGTAAAACATTTTTTCTGTAATATGTAGTTTGAGCAGCTTCTGTAGCACCTGAAGTATAAGAACCAATTACAGCAATAACACCAGCATTAGTTAATTTTTTAGCACAAACAGCAGCTTTTTGAGCTTTTGCTTCATCATCACAAGTAATAACTTCGATTTGTTTACCTAAAAGCCCACCTTCTGCATTTTTTTCATCTGCAATAAGTCTTACAAAGTTTTCTATACTTTGACCTTCATTAGCATATTGTCCTGTAATTGGTGCTTGTACACCAATCTTAACTGTATCTGCTGCAAACAATAGTGTTGAAACAGCAGCACTAAGTGCTAAAGCACTAGCAATTTTTGTTAATTTCATTCATTCTCCTTTTTTTTGATAAATCTATTTTAAAGCAGGTTCAATTACATAGCAACCCACACACCATTCTCCGATGTTCTGAACAACGTGTATCTCTCCTCCTTTAAAATAAGATTTTAAGTTATTATAATCACTTACTATATTATCAAATGTTTCAATGATTTCATCAAGTCTTTTTTGTGTCTTTTTTCTTGCACTATTTGAAATATCTAAATAAAATGCAAAAAGGCCATAATCTAAAGTCGAATCTTCTAATTTATCCCTATCTAACATTTTGCACATTTTTTCAATTTCACTTTTATACTCTTCTTGAACATTTCGTACACCATTTTTTATACTCATAATTACTCTTGATATAGAATCATTATCTGATTTATGTTCAAATCTTTCATCAAGAGTTAAAGATAGAATATCTTGTGTTAAATATTTTTCTTTCATAAAGTTTCTAAAGTCATCTCTTTTAGGTAATGAACATCTTAATATATCGGCAACTGTTGCATCTATATAAATTTCTGGTGCATTATCTAACTTGGCAATTTCTTGAGAAACATGAATTGATAAAAACTTTGGTGGTGCATAAGATAAGTATAACTCATCTGCTGTCCAAAAAGAATAATTTTTTTTAGCAGTGTATATACCATTTATAACAGCATTTATAACTTCATTTTGTAAAGGAAAATTAGTCATTTTTCATTCCTACAAAATTTTCATCTACTTCTTCTAAAATACCACTTTCATATAATATGTCTTCTATAAGTCTATTTTTTGATATGCTAAGTTGAGTTGATAAAACAACTAATGCTTGATCTAATTTTTTATCAATCTTAATTGTTAATTGTGAAATTTCTTTTTTAGAGCTATTAGTATGTTTATTTATTACATTCTTTATTATTGTTCTATTGTTTTTTTGCTTAGCCATCTTTTCTCTTTTTATATTTCTTTTTTAGTAGTATAAAAGGTACTACTAAATTAAACTTATGAATTATTGCATTGGGAAAATTAAATTTAACTTAATATTTCTGCAAAAACTGTATATTTTTTATACAATTTTAAATAATAATGAGAATTGCTATGTTAATGCTATTTTAGAAAGAATTATTTAGATTTTTGTTGAAAAATAAGACCAAAAATTATTAATATTAAACCTACAATTGTAGATAATAAAATTGGCTCTCCTAATATAAAATAAATAAAGATTAAAGATAAAAAGGGTGAGATAAAAATTAAATTTGCAATTTGAGAGGTATTTGTAGTACTTTGCATAGCTTTTAACCAAAATAAAAATGTAATTCCCATTTCAAATAACCCCACATAAACTGCACCTAATAAACCTGAAAGATTAGGTAATTCTAAAGGCTGAGTAAAAATAAAATAAATAATTATCATTGGAAAAGAGAATAAAAAGTTGCAAAATAAGCTTACAGTAGAGTCAGCTTTAGATTTTGTACTAAATATCCAATATAAAGACCAAAGAACAGTACTTGCAAGTGCAAGTATCAATCCCTCTTTATTTGAGAAGTTTAAACTAAAAGGTGCACCTTTTGTCGCAATAATTAAAACTCCAAAATAGCAAACTATTCCAGCAATTATGTCATAAATACTTAATTTATGTTTTAAAAAAGGAACAGATAACAAGGATAACATCAAAGCCCATGTATAATTTATCGATTGTGCTTCTTGTGCAGGTAAGAGATCATATGCTTTAAATAGTACCAAATAATATAAAAAAGGATTAATAGCACCTAAAAGAAGTATTAATAAAGAATTATTCTTTATATGAGTAATAACTAAATACAATTTCTTCTCAATAACTAATACAACAAAAAGTACAATTAATGATGTAGTAGATGCATACAAGACAAGAGATTCTGGTGTCATATAAGATAATGATACTTTAAATGCTGTTGCAACAGTTGACCATAAAAAAACAGAAATAAGTGCATATTTGTATGCTGAAGTTAAATTATTTTTAAACATTTGCCAATTCTAACATCTATTAATATAAGATATCTTAAATATAAGTAGAAATTTTAATTATATTAAATTTTGTACTTTTAATTTTGATGTATTTGTGTTAGAATCTATATGTAAAAATATAAAAAGGAAAGATGATGGAATATAAAAGAATATTTTTCCCTCTTGGGGGAGGCGGAGAACTTAGATCTAGAATTCATGGTGCATTATTAATAGGAAAATACTTTAAGGCTCATTTGGAGATATTTAAGTCTCAAGCAAGACCAAGTCAAATAATGAAGTTTGATAATAGTTTACCTGATACGGTACTAAAAGAATTAAATGCTATGACAAAAGATAGATTAAAAGAAGAAATAAATGAGCATGAAATTATTTTTAAAGAAGAAATTAAAAAAGTTGGTAGTACATCTTCATCAAAGTCTAAAAATAATACTGCAACAGCTACTATTATTACAGGAGAAGGATTTAGAAGTAAACTAATAGAAGAAGAGTCTAAATATTGTGATTTAGTAATAGTCTCAACTCCTCATGAAGCTAGAATAACTGCTACATTTGAAACAGCTGTTACAAAAAGTGGGAAACCTGCTTTAATGTTTCCAAGAAAGATGAAAAAATTTAGTGCCGAAAAGATATTGATTGGTTGGAATAATTCACCAGAAGCTGCAAGAGCAGTATCTGAATCTATACCATTATTAAAAAATGCAAAAAAAGTACACATAATCTCATCTAAAAAATATGGAAAAGATTTAAATCAAATTTCTAAATTACAAAACTATTTAGAAGATCATGGCATTGATACGAGCTTTGAAATTGTAAAAACAACAAAAACACCAGGTCAAGCTCTTTTAACATATGCAAAAGATGGTAAGTTTGATTTAATAGTTGCGGGTGCATTTGGACATCGTGGTTTAAGAGAATTGATGTTTGGTGGAACAACTAAATATATGTTAAAAAATAGTGATATTCCAATATTTATGGCACACTAATAAAGAAGGCTTTGAACCCTTCTTTATAAAACTTTCTCCAAATCTTCAATAATAGATAAATCATAACTGCCCTCTTTTAATATTCTAATTGATTCATCTTTATTATATGCTTTTCTATAAACTTTATCTGAGTTCAAAGCAGAAAAACTATTAACTACACTTAAAAGTCTATCTTTTAGACTTAAATCCTTAGCTTCTAAACAAAAAGGATAACCTTTCCCATTTGGCTTTTCTTGAACTTTAGATGCCCAAGAAGATATATCATCAAAACCCATAATATTAGATAATACTTTTTTTGTATAGTATGGATAGGCTTTTATCTCTTCATATTCCCACTCTTCTAACTTTGTCTTTTTATTGATGATTGAAGAAGGTATACATAATTTCCCAATATTACATAAAGATGCAGAAATAAGTAGTGTAAATTTATCTTTGTGTTCAAAATTATAAAAATCCATCAATTTTTCTAAATTAATTAATAACTTAGACTCTACATTATTTATCAAGTAAAAAGAAGATGTGATTTTATATAACTCTTCAAATGTTAAGGTAGTTGTAAAATCATGTAAACTACCAAATATAAAATATAGTATTTCAGTCTCATTTTGTAGATCAAGCCAAAAACTAGTTTTCTGAGATATCTTTAAAAATATCTCTGTCAACTTTTTAGAAAAAAGTTCATTTCTGCTATTTTCAATGAAAGATAAAACACTAATTCTATCTTTTACTTTAATAGTTGAGAGATTAAATCTATTTTCAATAGCAATTGAAATAGACAAAATTTGTGAGAATAATGGGATTTCATCAGCTTTTAAACCAAAAAACCCACTTCCATCATAATATTCATTTTGATATTTCAAAATATCTTCTTTACCATCATCTAAAAAAGGTAAAACACTTGCAATAGTATTAGAAGATTCACAATATTCTTTTGATATATGTAAAGTATTCATTAATCCTATTGAATGAACTAAAGAGAAAGAGCATAAGTCACTCATTTTTTGAGGACTAAGCTCTAACTCTTTTCCTATATTTAAAGCAAGATAAGTAACTCTTTTTGAATAGTTTAAACTATTTGAACATCTATCTTTTCTTAAATAATCTAAACTAAAAGATAATGCCAATAAAAAATTGTTAAGATTAAAACTAATCTCTTTTTTTTTATCCATTATTCTTCTTCAAGAAGTTTTGTAATAGCTTCCAATGAAGTATCTGTCATATCTAAGTCCAAATGCACTCCATTTTTCACTTCTACTATTTTAGCATCAAGACCTTTTTTTATAGCTAGATTATAAAAGTTTTTCGTAACTTCAGGAGGTGATACTTTGTCATTTTCTCCATAAATCAATATAAACTTAGTTTTTTTACTAACTTTATTAATAACATCAACAATAGAAATCAATCCAGGAGATTTATCATTTTGATGGATATCATATCTACCACCTACTAAAATAGCATTATTTATCAAATTTGGCTCAACACCTGTTAGAGTTGCTCCCATCATTGCACCTGCACTATGACCAATATATGTCACAGTTTTAGCTTCAAACCTATCTTTTAATTCACTTATTAATTCACCTAAAAATTTTATATACTCTTCTTTTGCAGCTAAATTTTTAACACCTTCATGTGCTAAAGCTGTAAAATTATTTGTAGAAGAGTCTGAATACCCAGGAAGAGCAACAGCAACTGTTGTAATATCTGTATTTAAAGTAAGAGTTTCAGCAAAAGTAGAATATCTACCTAGGGTATTTGTACCATCTGGCCAAGTACCATGAACAATTATATTTAAATAACCTCCCCTATCACCTTTACTTTTAAAATATTGAATACATTCACCTCCCGCAAATATATAATTATCTCCCTTTTCTAAACACTCTTCATGACTCACTTTTTGTGCATGTAAATTTAAAGCTAAAAATATCAAACTTACATATATAAAAACTTTACTCTTCATTTTTTAATCCCCCACTTTTAATTTATTAATATGCTAAAACTCCAACATAACCAGCAACTTTTCTTTCAATCAACTCTACGATTCCAGCTTGAACATAACTTACACCATCAATAAAATCATCTTCTTTCCAATGCATACTTTCCATAGTATTTTTACAACCAATAAACTCTACATCATATTGCATCAACGATGATATTCTTGTCAATGTTTTTTTGTCATAATCTTTTTTTAATGCTCTCATTCCATTTCCATATACAACTACTACTATTTTTATAGTATCACTTGGATACTCTTTCAAGATATTATAAATTCCATTTAAATTATTATTAACAACACTCAAATCAGAATTATATATTTGAAATACTACTTTTCTAGGCTTATCAAAAGTAGGTTGAGGGTCACTAAAAGTTGAACTTGCAAAAGAAAAAACAGCTAATAAAACTACTAAAATAATTTTTTTCATATTACTCCTTTATATATACTTCAAAGTCTATTTTAATTGTACCATTTTTTAATATTTTACAATATAATCCCCTACAATCTTTTACAATTTTTGGTAATCGTTTGTGGAAAATACTCAGATGGTCACACATAGTGCATTTTTGCATTATTTGTATTTGACACTCCCCTATTTGCAAAATTGTACCTATAGGTAAAGCATGTGGGTTAAAATCAAAAATGATATTTTCTCCTAAACTACCAAACTCCAAATTAACACCATTTTGAAGTGCAATTTCATAACTATTTAGACCTAAAAGCATAACCGTTTTATCCAAATCTTTTTGTGCGAACTTATCATTTTCAATTCCAAAATCTTTTATAAGATTTAAAGTTTCTACTTTTGGGCGAGGACTACTACTTTTTGACTCTTTTGTTGCACTAAAAGTACCAATTACTTTTCCTATTTTTTTCATTTTTTAATATTCTCATTTAAAATAAATATAAAATCTTTTTTTGTCCAAGCACCTAAATATCTATTTAGTATCTTTTTATGCTTTGAGATAAAATAAAAAGTAGGAGTCATTCCTTGAAAATTTTTCTTTAGCTCAAAAGGTAAAATGTCATGGTCAATATTAACTTCTAAAAATATGAAATTATTATTTAATATATTTTTAACATCTGCCTTTGAAAAGACTTTTTTCTTCATTATTTCACAATAAGGGCAATCGTCTCTTGAGACAAAAACAAGTATTTTTTTATCTAATTTTTTTGCTTCTTTTAAAATCTTATTTTCATCATAATTATTTTTGGATATATTTTCTGCTAATAAATTTGAAGTGAATAAAAAAATAAAAAATATCAAAAGTCTAAGTCTCATTGAACTTCCTAATTTCTTAATTTAAAATAGAGTTCAATAACTCTATTTTAAATTGAGAAAAGGTACAGATAATCTGTACCTTTTTCAACTTTTATGAAATAATTCCTGGATTGCCTTTTATTCCTATGATATCAGGAGTATCAATTTTTAAGTTTTTCACATGTTTTACACTTTTTAAGTATGTTTCAACTGTTTCCCATACTGGTTCACCTGGTGATTTAGAACCAACAGTTGACCAACCAGCAACTTGATACTCTTTACTTGCTTGAAGTTTTTGCCCATTTCGGGTAAGTGTAATATCTGAGATTCTCTCTCCCATATTAGCAGTAGGATTAATTTTATAAGAAATCCCACCTGTTCTTACCATATCTCCACCTTGTTGATAGAAAGGATCTGGATTGAACAAGTTATCAGCAACATCTTCTAAAATAGCTTTAATATCTTTTCCTGTGATTCCTCTTCTATAAGTTTCAGGATAAGTCATAGCTGTTTGAGTAGCCAAGTCATCAAAAGTAATTGCTTGACCAGGCATAACTGATGTTCCCCATCTAAATCCAGGAGATAAAGCAATTTCTGCATCTTTTACATCAACTAAAGCATCACAAATAATTTGATCCCAAGAACCATTAAAGTTCCCTCTTCTAAACAGAGTTTCATCAGTAGTTGCAATTTCTCTTGTTAATTCCTTTTTAAAGGGAGCTCTTACATCTTCAATATATTTTTTCATCTCTTTATCTTCAGGAATCAAATCAGAAAAAATAGGTAATAAAGTAAACTTGAAATCTTTAATTTTACCATTTTGAATATCTAAATCTAAAACATTTAAGAATTTACCATTACTTCCTGCGTTACAAACATAAGTTGTACCCTCTTTATTTTTGATAGGAACAGCTTCAGGAACACCATCATGAGTATGTCCACCCATAATAAAGTCAATCCCTGTACAAACTTGTGCCATCTTTCTATCAGTATCATATCCATTATGAGATAATACAATTACTGCATCTGGTTTTTCACTCTCTCTTATTTCATTAACTAATTCTTGCATTCCATCTTTATTAATCGAAAAAGTCCAATCAGGAATAAATCTTTGAGGATTTGCAATTGTTGTATATGGAAAAGCTTGTCCAATAATAGCAACTCTTGAACCATTAATCACTTTGATTGTATATGGTTTAAAAGCATAACCTTTATCTTCATCATAAGCTTCAGCCGTACCATTAAATAAAGCATCTTCTTTTACTTTTACATTTTGAGCAAGGAACTCTGCATTTAGAAGTTTTACATTTTCTAATACTTCTTTAGCTGTATAAGTAAACTCCCAATGTCCAACTGCAATATCCACACCTAGTAAATTCATAGCACCAACCATGTCTTTACCTCTTGTTTGTAAAGCTGTCCATGAACCTTGCCAAGTATCACCACCATCTAATAAAAGAGTCTTATCAGCACCAAAACTATTTTTCAAAAAGTCAACAACAGTTTTTATTTGAGCAAAACCACCTGTTCTTCCTATAGCTTTTGCATGTTTTTCAAAATTAACACATGTGTAAGCATATTCTAATCTTGGATTATCTTTTATTCCATAATAGTCTAAAAATTTTTCACCTACTATATGTGGTGGTTTACCTAAATTATCAAAAAAACCAAGATTAACACTTGGTTCTCTAAAATATACAGGTACTAATTGTGCATGACAATCTGTCAAATGAAGAAGTCTAGTATTACCAAATGGTTTTAACTTATAATAATCTTCCAACTTATTTGTATTTGTCATTCTTGTGTGAGAATTAGCAAATACAGGAGCAGCACCAAGTACTGCCATCATATAAACAAATTCTCTTCTACTTAATCTACTCATTTAACCCACCCTTTATATATTTATTTACCATCACCAATTACAGTGAATCCTAAAGAAGTCCATGCTTGCATTCCACCTCTATAGTATTTAATTTTTGAAGCTGGATAACCCATTTTCAATAATGAAAATTTTGCATTTTTTACCATTGCTGGAGTTTGTCCACACCAATATCCATTACAATATAAAGCTAAAGTTTTTGCATTAGAAAAATCAAGTGTTCCATCGTCTTTTTGAACAACACCCATTTCATCTTCCAGCATCTCTATTGCAGTATCTTTTTCATTAAAATTCGTATATGGAACATTTATAGCTCCAGGTATTCTTAATCTTACAAACCATCCTGGCGTTCTTGTATCAATAATTGCAATACTTTTATCAGATTGTGCTTTTTTCATGTAATCAATAAGTTCTAACTCTCCTAATGTCTCTACACCTTCTGATAAAATCATTGGTTGAGGCACCCCATTATCTGTTCTATTATAAAGTGGTGTAATTTTATTTCCAGCAGTTTGATTTCTCATTAGAGTAAATTTTTCACCATTTAAATTCATCTCAATAGATTTTACACCCTTTGAAATAGGCACAACATTTTCTGCAAATACCGAACTTATACACATAGTTGAAACTAGTGCAGTAATAGTTATCTTCTTTAAAATTGTCATACTACATTCCTTTGTTATTATTTAAATGAGAATATTAAAAAAAAGCCAAGAAAAACTTGACTTTAATTTATTTGAGAATTAATATTTAAGTCCATCACCTGGAACAGCATTTCTCCAAGTTGATTTAGCTTCAACTGATTCCATCAAAGGAACGATTGCAAATCTACAAGCTCTCTCTGCTGCAAAATTTGTATCTAAGACAGTTTTAGAAACTTTTCCTTTAAAATCTTTAGGATTAACTTCTTTTGCACCTGTTTTAATAGCTTCTTCCACTGAAGCAATTAAAGCACTATTATTTACATCTAATCTTCTAAATTCTAAACCATTCGCTTGAGCAATAGGATTATAAGTAGCAGCTGTTTTAATAACACTTTCAATTCCACTTTTTTCAACACTACAAACTGTATTTAAATCTATTTTTGTAGCTGTTGCAATACTTGGTTCAGATGTACATCCACCTAATATTGCAGCAATACTTACCGTTGCAATCAATGTTGTTAATTTTTTCATAGTAATTACCTCCTACTTTCTTATATCTGGACCATCTAATTTCATACCATTTGACATGTATGACATAAAGAATAGCAACTCTTTCATATCTTTACTTGTATCAGCTGGTGGAACTTGCCCTTGATCTTTAATACATCCAGACATTCTTCGCTCTAAAGTTCCTACGCCTTTCCATTTTAATCTATAAACTGGGAAATGAGTTACTTGCCCTAAAAATGGAGATAATTTTTCATTTCTAACTCTTTTACCTGCTCCGCCAACATGACATTCAGCACAATTAAGTTTTAAATAACCTCTTTGTGTATAGTAATACTCTTTACCTCTTTCATACGCATCAGCTGCTGCTTGACTATCAATTTTTACATCAATAACTTTTTCTTCATCTTGAGCAGATTTTGCCATATAAGCTTGAAGTTTAGCCATATCACCTTTTTTAGTATTCCATGCTTTTTCGCCATTTGAAGTTAAACATTCATTAACCGCTTGTGTTAGTGTAACAACTTGATTTCTTGCGTCATCAAAATATGGATATTTAGATAAAGCATCAGGAGTTCCAAAACATGTTGCAAATGATTTACCATTTGCAAATGCTTTATTCCACAATACTTCACCTGCATCTATATCATAATCATATGGTGGCATTTCTCTTAAATCTTCATATTGAGCTTTCCCATCAATATTATAAGAGTAGTTCCCTAACGCAAAATCTTGAAATTTCAAACCTTTTGCGATGCCATTTTCTAACTCATCATCAGTTGCATATGGGAAAAATTCAGCTCTATTTTTTAAAGGATCTTGAAATTTAGTTTCAAAATATTTAACTAGTGCTACTCTATCTTTTTCAGCTTGTGCAGAAAAGTCTTTTGCATTTAATGTAATATTAAATGCACTAACAGTTAAAGCTATCAAAGCTGTAGTCTTTGCAATTTTTAATAACATTTGTATCCCCTTATCTTTTTATATAACTAAAAAATAGTTATTATTTTATCTTAACAGTTTCAGTGTCAGTATTACCTTTTAAATCAATCCACCAAAAAGTCAAATCATCCCCCGCTTTACCATGAAAAGAAAATTTTACATATGGATTTTTTGATAAAAACTGACTTGTTGATACTTCATAAACAACTTTCCCATTTGATGTAGCTTTAAAATTAGTAATAAAATTTACTTCTTTTTTTGCTTTTTTTGCTTCTACATAACTTAACATTTCATGTTTAGCCATAGCTTTTACAGTAACTATACCGTTTTTCTCTTTTGCTTTTATTCTAGTTTTAGCCATTTTAATTCCTTTGAATCTATTTATATTTTTTTAATTTTTTATTTGTGTAGTTGGAATTAAATCAACCACCACATCCACCAATAGTTACTTTAACTTCTTTAGAAGCAGAGTACAATTTTCCATCTGATTCAACAACAGCTGTAACAGTTCCAGTTTTAGCTAGTTTTATTCTAATTGAATAATCAATAATTCCACCTTCTGGTACAGTAAATACAGCAACTGTTGTTTCAGGATTTGCATCTTGAAAAATTGCAACTTTAGAACCAGCTAGTTTTGAAGAAACTGTTACAGGAATCACAGCCCCATTCTCTGCAATATCTGGAGCTTTAAGTTTAACTTTCCCTTTAGTTGTTGCACTTGTACCAAAAACTTCTTTGATACCATCATCTAATTTAACAGCAGTCCATGCCTTAGGTAATGTTTTTCTAAAATCAACGGCACTTAATGTACTTGGTGCTAGAGAAGCTACTGCAACTGCACCCAAACCTAAACTTAAAAAATTTCTTCTATTCATTTTATTTCCTTTTTAAATACTAATTAATTGTTTTTAAATAAGCAACTACTGCTTTTATTTGGCTATCACTTAGCCATCCAGCTTTTCCAAATGCTGGCATTGATGTATTAGTCAATCCCCTTGCACTATAAATATCAAATACTGTGTCATAAAGTGTTTTATCATCCCAATAAGATAAACCAGTTAATTTTGGTCCCATACTTCCTGGTCCATTAATATTTTTACCATTAACAGCATGACATGCCAAACAATTTCCTAAATTTTTAGTATTAAAGATTTTTTCACCTTGCGCTACTAAATCAGCATTAGCAAGTGCACTTGAAGCAAGTACACCAGTAACAGCTGATGCCATTAAAAAATTTCTAATTAATTTCATCTATTCTCCTTTTATTTAGTTGAGTTAACCATATAATCAACAACTGCTTTAAACTTATCATCAGATAAATCAGTACCACCTTTTGGAGGCATTGCATTTATTCCATTGATAGCATTTTTATAAACAGCATCCATACCTTTTTTCATAACTGTTGCCCAAGCTTCTTTATCCCCAAACAATGGAGCACCTATTGCTTCATTCCCATGACAAGTACTACAAGAAGTCTCATAAACAGTTTGTGCGACAGACTTTTCTTTTCCTTTTTCTTCAGGTAAAGATTTTTCTGTCGAAATTGGTGGAACAAAACCTGCAATATTTTGTTTAATATGCACAGGTTCTGGTTGTATACAATTTGACATACATCTTTCCCCTTGTGCTAAAGGGGGTCTTTGCTCTTTTAAGTCATGTCTATCTGGACTAACAGGATAAAAGCCATCCGTATTGTTCATTTTAATACCATTAAAGTTATGTTTACCTAAAATAAATTCATCATCCATTTCTTTTCCACTAACTTTAATATCATTAACAGATAATAAATAAGCAGTGATAGCATAAACTTCATCATTACTTAAACTTTTTGGAGCTGGAAATGGCATAGCTGTTTTTATATACCAAAATAGTGTACTAGCATATGGCCAATAAGAACCAATTGTTTTTCTTGGAGCTTCATTACCAGTCAAGCCTAATTGGTATTTCAAACTCCCAATTCCACCTTGCAATGGAGGATAACCTTTTCCACCAACACCAAAATCACCATGACAAACAGCACATTGTGAATCATAAAGTTCTTCACCTTCAGAAACTGAACCTTCACCTTCTGGTAAATCTATATTATCAGGTTTTATATCAACATTCCATGCTTTTATTTCATTTGCAGTTGGAGTTCTTCCATACTTTGAAAATCCACTTTCATCTTGAGGATTTACATGATATTTAGTATATTTATTATTAACAATTGGATAAATAACTGAGCCATCAACATTCTTTTTTAAAGTGGAAGAACTAGAATTTGGAGTATCTAATTCTACACATCCTGTTAAAATTACTGCAGTTGCTACGCTTAATCCTATTAATGTTTTTTTAACTTCTAATGTGAACATTATTAACTACTCCTTTTGATGTAACTTCCCAACCTACAATAGGATTTCTGTGATAAATTCCTTCAACGCCAACTTTTGATACTAATTTATCAATAGAGGGTTGAATATGTCCAGAATCATCAATTGCTCTACTTAATAAAACTTTCGGATTTCCATCCCAAGTTATGATATAAGAAAATCTTGTCCAAGATTTAGGCAATATCAATCCTTTAAAATGAGCTTCCACCCAATTTTTACCACCATCTAATGAGATATCAACAGTTTTTATTGTCCCTCTTCCTGACCATGCAATACCAGTGATTTCTACTTTATCACCTATCTTTAAATCAGTCCAAGGAACCTCAGGACATGGAGAAGTTATTATTGAATTTACTTCCATTGGCCAGAAAAATTCAATTGCCTTACCACTTGGTTGTAGCATTGTATATTTAGAAGTTTCTTCTTTTGAATGCCATGGTTTACTATCGAACTTAAGTCTTTTTAACCATTTAACATTTAAATTACCTTCCCAACCAGGAACTAATAATCTTACGGGATAGCCTTGTTCTGGTCTTAAAGGTTCACCATTTTGTCCCCAAACAATCATTGCATCATCTAAAACTTTTTCAATAGGAATACTTCTTGCCATCTCAGAGTCATCACTTCCTTCAGCCAACATCCATTGTGCTTCAGGTTTTAAACCTAAATCTTCTAAGATAACAGATAGTCTTACTCCTGTCCATTCGGCACTACTCATCATACCTTTTACAAATTGTAAATTATTAAATTGTGGTCCTCTCCATCCAGTAGATCCATTTGCAGGACACTCAATAAAATAAATTCTTGACTCACTTGGATATCTTTTTAATTGTTCTAAAGTTAAAACTAATGGTTTTTCAAGAAGACCATGAAGCATAAGTCTATATTTATTTGGATCAACCTGTGCAATACCACTATGACTTCTACAGAAAAACAAACCATTTGGAGTGATTATTCCTTCTTGTTGATGTAGAGGAGACATAGAAACTGTTGCATATCTATCACCTGAAGATAATAGGTCATGAATCCTTCTAATATTATTGTGCTCATATGGTGAAGGTAACCCATAAAGATTTTTATCAAGCCTATCTCCTAACTTTGTCCCCCATTCTACTTGATTAACAATATTTACATCATCAGCTTTAAGTTTAACTGGAGCCAAAACATTAGCAGCAGCAATTGCACCAGCAGAATACACAGCAGTTTTTCTAAAAAAGTTTCTTCTACTTAATTTATCTTCATTAATAGTTGAATTTTTTTCTAAACTGTCAGTTTTAGTTGTCATTTATACTCCTTGGAATAATTATCAAATATAAATTATAATTATCTATAAACAAAATTATAAATAAAAATTATTTATCCTTATACTTATTATAAACAATTGTTATATAACTTTTTATTATATAATAACTACCACATTATTGCTCATTTTTATAGCTAAGTCAATTATTTTTTAGTATTTTTGCCAAATTAAGCCAAATGCTATGCTAATGCTATGTTAATACTAGGTTAATGTACAAAAACTACTATTTTCGAGCCTTCAAAGTTACTTTTTTTCTTCATTATGATACTATTTCTACTTAAAATTTGGAGGTAAAAATGAAAAATATAATAAATTATGAAGAGTCTTTAAACATATTAAATAATATTTTTTTGGAAGAAAAAATTAAGGAAAAACTTTTTTTAACAAACGCATTGGGAAGGATACTATCTGATGACATAATTGCAAACGAAAATTCACCTGCTTTTATAACATCTGGAATGGATGGATATGCTATTAAAAGTGAAGATCAAAAATTAAACACCATAAAAATAATAGATAAGAACCCAGCGGGAAGTGTTACTGAGTCAAAAGTTGAAAATGGCAGTTGCATAAAAACATTTACTGGTTCCTTAATGCCAGAAGGGGCAGATACATTAATACCAATAGAAAATGTTGAAGTAGTTGGTGATTGTATAAAAATAGTTCAAGAAGTTTCAAAAGGTTTTGCAGTAAGAGATATAGGTGAAAACTATAAAGAAAATGAAATTTTAATAAAAAAAGGAACTCAAATTGGCTTTGCTGAAATAGGTGTAATGGCTTCACTTAATATATCACAAGTAAGTGTATATTCTCAGGTTGTAGTAAGCATTGCAAGTACAGGAAGTGAAATACTTGATATTGGAGAAATTCAAACTAATAAATCACAAATAAGAAGTTCAAACCATCTTACTGTTGAAGTTTTAGCAAAAAAAGCTGGTGCAAAAACTATTCAAATGGGAACAATAAAAGATGATATGGATTCAATTACCCAAATGATGAAAACTGCTTTAAATAACTCAGATATAGTTGTTACAACTGGTGGTGTATCAAAAGGTGATTATGACTTCGTGCAAGATGTTGTAAAAGAAAAACTTGGAGCTGAAGTTTTATTCCATGGAGTAACTATTAAACCAGGAGGTCCAATATTAATAGCTAAAAAAGAGAATAAATTAATTATCTCCCTTCCAGGATTTGCATATAGTTCAACTGTATGTGCTATTTTGTATCTACTTCCTATGATTTATAAATATGAAGGTTCTAAAAAAGAACTTCCTATAGTAAAAGCCAGAATAAACCAAGACTTTCCTGTAAAAATAAAAAAGACTGTGTTTACAGCTTGTAATGTAAAATATAAAAATGGTGAATATCATATTGATTTTGAGGGAAAAAAACAAGGTACTAGTGCTATATTAACAAATCTTTTAGGTAGTCCTGCGTTACTTATACAAGATAAAGATAGTGATGACATAAAAGCTGGTGATTTGGTTGATATATTATTATTAAATGAGTTGAACTAATGTTTGAACACCTAATAATTATACTAATGGGGATAGTATTTTTAATAATACTTCCTATCATGTCAACAATTAAATACTGGAACCACAAGCCATATATGAAATATGCACTTTCTTTAATATGGATATCATATATTGTTATAGCATATGAAGTTTTTTTCCCAAGAGAAAGTTATTATATTAAGAATCTAAATAAATTTTCAAATATAACATTTAGTAAAGAGATAAAAGTAATCAAAAAATACACTTCTTTTTTAAATATAGAAGGGGAATACTCTTCTTGTGCAATATTTGAAATAACAAATAAGGATAAAACACTTTTAACTAATCTAAAAGAAGATAAAGCAACTACTTTACCAACTATGAATAACAAGTGTTCTGATATCATAAACAAAGAGTTTAAAAGAGATGATTTAATAACTTTTAAATCAATTGATGAAAAAAACTATAGACAATGGGGCTTTTTAGAAAAATCAAATAAAGTCTTTTTTTATTACAAATCATTTGGGATGACAAATAAATAATATTATAGTAATATATTGATACTTTTTTGATACAAATAAAAAGTATCATCATCTTATTAAACTAAAGAGAACTAATATAATATGAAAAACATTCTACTACTTTTTCTTTTTCTTTCTTTTGCATACTCACAAGAATTGCAAAAAATAAAACTCCAACTACAATGGAAACACCAATTTGAATTTGCAGGTTTCTATGCAGCAAAACAGCAAGGTTATTATAAGAAATATGGTCTTGATGTAGAGTTTATTGAATTTAACTCAAAAATGAATATTGTCAATGAAGTACTTAAAGGTAACGCAGACTATGGACTTAGCTATTCAACTTTGATTGCAGATTATATGAAAGGTCAACCTATCGTATTTATAGCAAACTTTTTTAAGCAATCTCCTTTAGTCTTAGTTACACAAAAAAACATTCATACCCCTGCTGATATGAAAGGGAAAAAAATAATGGGACTACTTGATGGTACCCATAAACAAATCATATTAACAATGTTAGATAAATTTAATGTTACAGAAAATGATTTTATAAATATTACACGAAAATTTAGTATTAAAAGTTTTATCAATAAAGAAGTTGATGCACTAAGTATTTTTACAACCAATGAAATTTATACATTAGATAAATTAGGTATTCAATACAATATTTTAGATCCTGCAGTATTTGGAACAAAATTTTATGATTTAAATCTTTTTACTTCTAAAAGTGAGTTACAAAATAACCCTGATCGTGTTAAAAACTTTAGAAAAGCTTCTATTGAAGGTTGGGAATATGCTTTAAAACACAAAGAAGAGATTGCAGACCTTATTATGAAAAAATATAATACTCAAAATAAGACAAAAGAAGCCTTACTCTTTGAAGCAAATCAAATCGAATATTTAATGCTAACCAATGTTTATCCTATTGGAAGTATTGATTTAGAAAGAGTAGAAACTATTGCTGATAGTTTTAGTCAATCAATGTACATGCAAAAAGAATCAAGAGAAGAGTTAGAGGATTTTATATATAAAGCAAAAAAAAATACTCTAGAATTAACAACAAAACAAAAAGAGTATCTTCAACAAAAGAAAGTTTTAAAACTCTGTGTTGATCCAAATTGGATGCCTTTAGAAAAAATTGAAGAGGGAAGACATATTGGACTAGCGGCTGACATTATTCAATTAATTTCTAAAAAAATCAATATACCCTTACAGCTCATAAAAACTAACAATTGGTCAGAAACTTTAGATAAAGTAAAAAAAAGAGAGTGTGATATTTTGTCACTTGCCGCAAAAACTCCTTCAAGAAAAGAATATCTTGACTTTACTACACCTTATGTAAAAATACCTTTAGTTGTTGCAACAAAAACAGGAGTTCCTTTCTCAGACAATTTAAATAAACTTAAAGAAAAACCTTTAGGAGTAGTAAAAAACTATTCTATTTATGAATTATTAAAAGCAAAATATCCAAATATTAACTTAGTTGAAGTTGGATCTGTAAAGGAAGGTTTAGACTTCATTGAACAAGAAAAGATTTTTGGATTATTAGATAATTCAATAGTAATCAATGATACGATTCAAAGAGATTATTTACATAATAAAATTAGTATTACAGGACAATTCCCTGAAAGTTTTCATCTAAGTATTGCTTCAAGAAATGATGAACCTATTTTACACAATATTTTAGAAAAAGCTCTTCTATCAATTGACAGAAAAACAAAAGATCAAATAATAATAAAATGGACTAATCTTAAGTATCAAGTAAAAACAGATTACAGAATAATTGTACAATTAATATTTATAACTCTTGTATTAATTAGTATTTTTATATATTGGAATTTAAAACTTAAAGATGAGATAAAAAAGAAAGAAATGGCTAAAAAGAAATTACAAGATAGTGAAGAAAAATTTCGAACACTTTTCAATGTAGCCCCAGTACTTTTAAATGCATTTGATGAAAAAGGAAAAGTAGTTTTATGGAATAAAGAGTGTGAAAAAGTTTTTGGTTGGAAAAAGGAAGATATAATAAAAGTTGAAAATCCATTATCTATGTTTTATCCGAAAAAAGAAGATCAACAAAAAGTTTTAGATTCTTTAAAAGAAATACAATACAATATTTACCAAGAATGGCACCCTCAAACAAAAAATGGTGAAAATATTATTACTATGTGGGCGAATATCAAATTACCAAATAATGAAGTTATAAACTTAGGATATGATATTACAAAACAAAGAGCATATGAATACTCATTAAACCAAAAAACAGAACAACTAGCTATTGCAAAAAAACAATTAGAAGAGTTAAATAATTCTCTTGAAGAAAAAATAGAACTTGAAATTGAAAAAAGCACTAAACATCAAATGATATTAATGCACCAAAGTAAGTTAGCACAAATGGGAGAGATGATTGAAAATATCGCCCACCAATGGAGACAACCTCTAGCTCAAATTAATTCATCTGTACTTCTTATTGATGCTGTTTTATCAAAAAATAAATTTGAAGATAATACTATCGAGAATAAATTATTAGAAATAGAATCACTAACTTCTTATATGTCTAAAACTATTGATGATTTTAAAAACTTCTTCAATCCAAATAAACAAAAGAGTATTTTTAAAATTGAAAGTGCTATTGAAAAAGCCTACGATGTAGTGAAAGGCTCTTTAAATATTCACCAAATAAAAATCACAAAGAATATTAACAAAGAATTGAAATGTAAAAGTTATATATATGAACTTCAACAAGTAATATTGACTCTATTAAATAATGCAATAGATGCATTAGTTATTATGGATATAAGAACACCTGAAATAATTATAAGTGTTTATGAAAGCAATAATAATATTATAATTACAATAGAAGATAATGCCTTAGGAATAAAGGAAGATTTATTAGAAAAGATTTTTGTGCCTTATTTTACCACAAAACATAAATCACAAGGTACAGGGTTAGGTTTATATATGGCTAAATTAATTATAGAAGATGGATTAAATGGAAAATTAAAAGTAGAAAATAAACAACATGGTGCATGTTTTATAATAGAAATTGAAAAAGGAATAGATAATGGGTGAAGAAATATATCCGTATAAAGTATTGTTTGTAGAAGATGAAGAAATTATAAGAGAAAACTATACAACATATTTAAAAATGCTTTTTAAAGAAGTATATGAAGCAAAAGATGGAGAAATAGCACTTAAACTTTACAAAGAAAAAAAACCAGATATTATAATTATAGATATCCACCTACCTAAATTAAATGGTATAGAACTACTTAAAAAAATTAGAGAAAATGACCATTCAACAAAAGCTATTATGCTAACAGCACATACTGATAAAACATTTTTACTAGATGCTGCATCATTGAAACTTACAAAATATCTTGTAAAACCAATTTCTAGAAAAGAGTTAAAAGATGCACTTAATGAGTCTATTGAAGAGTTAAATAATTATGACATATTGCCAATAAAAAAAATAAAATTGAAAGATAACTATATCTGGAATACAGAACTTCAAGAATTAAAAAATAATAGTAAACTAATTGAACTTACAAGTAAAGAAAAAAAACTATTAACTATTTTACTCTCTCGTAAAGATAAAGTATTTTCTTATGATGAAATTTTCGATTACTTTTGGAGGGAAGAAGAATCCTTCACTCTAAACAGTTTAAAAAACTTAGTAAAAAGATTAAGAAAGAAATTGCCAGAAAATACTATTATAAATCAATTTAATGAAGGATATAAAATCAAGTTTTAGGAATTCGATACTTAACTAATATTACTATCCAAATATTTAAAGTTAACATAAATAAATTAGGGAGATATGAAAAAATACTTTCATTCCTAAATAAATAAGCTTGTATATTTATAGAAAAAGAGTTGAGAATTCTTGTAGTGAATAGCATAACTTCAATAATAAATAAAAAACAAGAAACCCTATCGAATAATGTAAATTTTTCTGATGAATAGAACCAAAAAAGCCAAGAATAAATTGATGCAAAGAATATACACGAAGAAGAAAAAAGAATAAGTCTTGCTTCTATATTATAATCAATATATGTAAATATGAAAAATCCTACAAAAATAATTAAAATAGGTATTATATATCTAATGTGAACCTGTGAATCTAAGTTTAATAAAGCTCTTATTGCAATATAAAGACTAATAGTTCCAGATATAAATAGAGTATTGGCAATAACAATAGATATAAAATCAGAAATTTTATTCCTTGAAATAACCAATAAAAATCCTATAAAATAGCAATTGGCAAAATAAGTTAGAAACTTAATAGTCCTATTATAAGGATTTTGTTTATATTTAATAAACATATAAATTGAAAGAAAAAAAAGCACAAATGTATTTATAATAAAAACTATTTTTAAATCTAACAAAAAGAATCCTACCGTTTAAAATTTTATAAAGATTTATATTTTATCTAAACTAAATAAAAAAAGGAAAGGATTAATCATAAGATTACAAAATCCAAAATTATGATACTACCTTGATACTTTTATTTATTACTATTATCAATAAATTATTTATTTAAGGAAGTCCCATGAATATTATCATTCAGAGATTACTATTAAGAGGGAAACAGATTTCTCTAAAAGCAACAGTTTTATCACTTTTTTTCTTTGTCACTATTATCATAACAGTTTTACTAATATCACAACTTTTTTACTTTAGCCAAAAGCTATCATATGAAAGTATTAATACTAAAATCAATACTTTAGTAAATAATATACAAATTTCTATCAAAACAAATAATAAAATAAATACAAACATAGTTTCATTATTAAGCACAGATATTGAAACATCACCTTCTTTTTATACAAATATACTAAAAAATAATCCATCTTTATATTCAGTATACAAAGGTTATAAGGATGGTAGCTTTTATGAAATAATAAATTTAGACATACACAATTCTTTGAGAGAAATATATAAAGCATCTTTGAGGGATAAATGGCTTTTAATAAAAGTAAAAGGCTCTATGCAAGATAAAAGAGAAGTCACCTTATTAAATAGCAATTTAAATATTACTAGTGTTAAAGTAGAAAAAAACAGTTATAACCCTACTCTTAGACCTTGGTATATTGCTTCATTAAAAAGTGACAAAATAATAAAAACTCAACCTTATGAATTTTCTAATATTCCTGCAAAAGGAATAACTTATGCCAAAGAGATTGAAAAAAGCAAAAATGTAGTTGCCATTGATGTATTGGTTTATGATATTCAATCTATAATAAATAATCTTATTAATCAAGATTATATGGAAGCTTATTTATTTAATGAAAATGGATTTATAATCTCTTCATCAAAAAAACAGAATATGTTGATTAATAATTTTATAAAACTAAAACATAAATTATCTGAATTTAAAATGCCTAAGATTATTACTTTAAATAATGAAAAGTATATTCTTCAAATTATTCCACTTCAAGGTATAAACTCAAAAGATTATGTTGCTCTTTTTGCAAAGAATTCACAAGTTGTAGCCCCTTATAAAAAAGAGGTTTATATAATAATTGAATATTTCCTAATCAGTTTATTTATAATAATTCCTTTGCTTATTTATTTTTCAAATATTATTGTCAAACCTATTTACAAATTGGTTGATGCTAGCCAAAAAGTAAAAAATAGAGAATTTAATTCTATTAAAATAATAAATAGTCCTGTTTTAGAAATTGCACTACTTTCAACTTCTATAAAAGATATGTCAAATTCTATTTATTCTTATCAACACTCTCTTGAAGAGAAAGTTAAGCAAAGAACAAAAGAGTTAATATTAAAAAATGAAGAGTTACATATACTATCTATAACAGATAAATTAACTGGCTTATATAATAGAGTACAACTTGATAAAACTTTACACCTTGAAGTTAGTAAAAGTCTAAATTCTCAAAATGATTTTTGCATTATACTAATTGATATTGATTTCTTTAAAAGAGTCAATGATAACTATGGACATCAAATAGGAGATGATGTATTAGTTGAAACTGCCAATACATTAAAAAATTCTATTAGGAAAAGTGATATTTTAGGTCGATGGGGAGGAGAAGAATTTTTAATTATATGCCCTCAACTAAAAATCGAAGATGCGGTAATTATAGGTAATAAACTAAAAGAAGCTGTAGAGAACCATAATTTCTCAACTTATCCTAAAAATGTAACTATTAGTTTAGGATTAGCAGACTTCTATAAAGGCATAACTAAATCAGAAGAAATTTTAGCTAATGCAGATAAAGCACTATATGAAGCAAAAACAAATGGAAGAAATCAAGTAAAAATTTTCCAAAATAATTAATACTTTTATTTTTTGATACTTTTATGATACATGTTATCAATAAAATACCTATTATAAAATAAAAAGGTAGTTTATGAGGGACTTTAAGAAAAAAAAGCTATTTAGCATAATAGTAGCAAGTAGCATAACAGTATTTAGTACAAATTTATGTGCATTAAATTTAAAACAGAGTGTATCAAAAGTAATAGATACCAATCCAGTAGTTAAAGAGAGAATAAATAACTATAGAGCTACTCAACAAGATTTAAAAATTGCCGAATCTGAATATCTACCAAGAGTTGATTTTAGGACAGGTGTTGGCTATAAAAATGCAGGGAAATTAAATAATGAAATTAAAGATGTAAATTATGATTACTATGAAAACTCTTTAAAACTTACACAAAATTTATTTAATGGCTTTGATACTACTCATAAAGTTGATTACCAAGAATCAAGAGTATTAGCAGCAGCATATCATTACTTAGAAAAAGCAAATGATATGAGTTTTAGGATGGTTGAAGCATATATCAATGTATTAAAGAATTATAAACTATTACAAAATGCAAAAGATAATGTTGAATTCCATGAGCAAATGTTTGAAAATATTAAAAACTTGTATGATGCAGGACTAGATAGAGAATCTTCTATTTCTAAAGTAAAAGCAGGATTAGCACTTGCTAGAACAAACTATATTGCACAAAAAAACAATACAAAAGATGCTGAATTTAAATTTGCAAGAATTTATGGTAAACACCCAAATGTTACTCAAATGGAAAATCCAACTATAAATGTAAAAATGCCTGAATCAATTCAAAGAGCAACAATGTATGCAATGAAAAACAATCCATCTGTTCTTGTAAGTAATTACAATATTAAAGGGGCACAGGCTTTATATAAAAAATCTAAAAGTGGTTATTATCCAAAAATAGATTTTGAAATTGAACAACTTTATAATGACTATCACCGAACTAATAATGGCTTTGATGAGCCAGATGATAGATTTAGAGTTGGTTTTGTATTAAATTGGAATTTATACAAAGGTGGTGCTGACAGTGCCGAGAGACAAAAAGCAATAAGCAAAGTACATCAAGAAGTGCAAATCCAACAAGATTTAAAACGACAAGTAATAGAAGGATTACAATTATCTTGGTCTGCGTATGAAAATATAAAAGAACAAATCAAACAACTAGAAGTTTACAACGAATATAGTGAGACTACAAGAACAAGTTATCAAGAGGAGTACAACTTAGGAAAAAGAACACTTCTTGACCTTACAACTGCTCAAAACGATGTTATTAATTCAAGAGCTCAAATGATTCAAGCTCAAAGTGAATATACCTTTTCTCAATATAGACTTTTAGATGCAATGGGTTTATTAGTTACAGTTGTAATGGGTGACCAATCGAGTTATGAAAATGCAGTTAATATCAATACAGATGACATGAAATATGAACTTGATACTTTACCTATAAAATTAGATGCTGATAATGACATGATTACAAATAATCTTGATATTTGTGATAATTCATCTGATGGAAATATCATGCCATTTGGTTGTCAAAAAGAGATATATGACCCAAATAAAGATATCTATCTAAAAGCACTTAAAAATAATTCAACTTTTAACAAAGGGAAAAAATAATGAAAAAACTAGCATCACTACTATTTACATCAGCACTGTGTTTTGCTGGAGTTTATGATTATCCATATTTAATAAATTCAAAAGAAAAATACCAAGATAGTGTTATAAATAAAGAGCTTATGTATGGGGAGTTTCAAGCAATAATTAGATTTAAACCTATTTATTTTAATCCAAGTACTAATAACATAACAAAAGATTCTCAAGATTATTTAGATGAGATTATAAAAACTTATAAAAAATATGAAAAGAAAACAACTATTGTGACTATTATTGGTCATACAGATGTAGTTCAAACAAAAACTGAAAAAGTAAATCAATCATGGTGGTATCCAACTTATCCAAATGACTTAACTCAAGAATCAAGTGAAAAAATTGCACTTTCATATGCAACTTATACTCAAAATGAACTTTTAAATAAAGGTATTCCTAAAAACAATATTCTAATTGAACAAAGAGCAGGTTTAGATAATTTATACACAACAGAAACAAAAGAAGGTAGAGATTTAAACTATAGAGCGATGGTTACATTATATGTTAAAAAAGACTTAGATGCAGATAGTGATGGGGATGGAGTAATAGACAGTAAAGACAAATGTCCTATGACTCCAAAAGGTCATAAAGTTAATAGTGATGGTTGTTCTACAATATTAAACTTAACAATCAATTATGATGTTGCTTCATATAACATCACAAATGATTCAATGGTCAAATTAAAAACACTTGTTGAGTTTATGAAAAAAAATAAAAAATTTAAAGTAGTTTTATATGGTCATACAAGTAATGAGGGAAGTAATTTAAAAAATCAAATACTTTCTGAAAAACGAGCATTAAGTATTAGAAAATATTTAATCAATCAAGGTATTACGCCTTCTAGAATAGCTACTTATGGGAAGTCTTCATCTGAACCAGTAGCATCAAATGAGACAAAAGAAGGAAGAGAAAAAAATAGAAGAGTTGAAGTACAACTATACTAATGGATAAAAATAAATGACAAAAAACCCAGACAATTATAATAAAAAAGACTCTTTATTAGAGTCTTTAGTGCTTTATTCAAAATTATATTATAAACCATATACTAGTGAAGCTATAATGTCTGGATTACCCTCTTCACATCTAAGTAGTGATAAAACTCTATTGGGGAAAAATAGTTCTAGATCACTTTTTTCTAGAGCAGCCTCTAGGGCTGGACTTAAAACAACATTAGTTCAACGCCCTATTGTAGAAATATCAAAATTACAACTTCCTATGATTATACTTTTAAGTAATGAATATAGTTGTATTTTAGAAGATTTTTCAAAAGAGAAAAATAAAGCTAAAATAATTCATGCAAATGAAAATGAACCTGTTGAAGAGTGGGTAGATATAGAAAAACTTGAAAATGAGTATTTAGGTTTTGCATTTATGTTAAAAAAGCCCTACTCCCATGGAAGTGTAGATAAAAAATTATCTACTCATAAAAAACATTGGTTTTGGGATACTTTAAAATTATCAAAATCAATATACAAAGATGTTTTACTAGCATCTTTACTTATTAACTTATTTGTTTTAGCTACTCCTCTTTTTACAATGAATGTATATGATAGAGTTATTCCAAATAGTGCTATAGAAACCTTATGGATGTTCACTTTTGGTGTAGTTACAGTTTATATACTAGATGTATTTTTAAAATTTACAAGAAGTTATTTACTTGAACTTGCTGCAAAAAAAAGTGATATTATTATGTCATCAATAATATTTGAAAAAGTATTAGATTTAAATCTATCTTCATATCCAAAATCTGTTGGTTCTTTTGCAAGTAATATAAAAGATTTTGATGCTATTCGTTCTTTTTTAACAAATGCAACATTAACTATTATTATAGATTTTCCATTTGCTTTGATATTTTTACTTTTAATTGCTTATATTGGAGGAACTATTGTATTTATCCCTATATTTATTTCAATTATAATTTTATCATATGCTTTTTTAATCAAAAAACCTTTACAAAGAAGTATAGAAAGTAGCCATGAAGCCTCTGCTAGAAAAAATGGAATACTAATAGAAAGTTTACAAAATATTGAGACAATAAAAGCATTTGGACTATCTGGGAAAATGCAATGGATGTATGAAGAAGCCACAGGAGAAATAGCAAAAAAAAGTATTAATTCAAGACTTATATCAAGTTCAATTCCTAATGTAACAGCATTTTTAGTGCAACTAAATACAATCATTTGTGTTGTATATGGAGTTTATTTAATCTCTGCTTTCCACTTAACAATGGGAGGATTGATTGCTGTTATTATTTTATCATCAAGAACAGTATCTCCATTGGGACAAGCAGCTGGACTAATTACAGGTTATGAAGATGCAAAAGCTTCATATACTCTTATAAACTCAATTATTTCAAGACCTATTGAAAGACCAGAAGGAAAAGAGTTCATAAAAAGAGAAATTTTATTTGAAAATATAGAGTTTAGAAATGTAAGTTTTTCTTATCCTGAGACAAATATAGAAGTCCTAAAAGATGTTAGTTTTACTATAAATAAAGGTGAAAAAGTTGCAATGTTAGGAATGATAGGTTCAGGAAAAAGCACTTTAAGCAAACTACTTTTAAAACTGTATGAACCAACTAGTGGTTCTATTTTAATAGATGGAATAGATATTAAACAAATAGATCCAGCCAATCTAAGAAAAAGTATTAGTTATGTACCTCAAGAAATTAATTTATTTCAAGGGACAGTAAAAGAGAATATTTTAAATAACTATAAATACTATACAGACGAAGAGATATTGGACATAGCAAAAGTAGCAGGAGTAGATGATTTTGTAAAAATACATCCTTTGGGATATGACATGCAAATCAATGAAAGAAGCATAGGCTTATCAGGTGGGCAAAAACAAACAGTGGGAATAGCAAGAGCTCTTTTAAATGATACAAATACTTTATTATTTGATGAGCCAATGAATGCAATGGATCAAACAACTGAAAGAAGTATTATAAATAGACTAAAAAGCGTAATAGAAGGAAAAACTCTTCTTTTAATCACTCAAAAACTCACTACTCTTGATTTATGTGAAAGAGTTATTGTCTTACATAATGGTAAAAAAATAATGGATGGATCTAAACCTGAAATTCTAAAACAGTTAGGTAGCAAATGAAAACTTTGTTAATAAAAATAGCTAGCTTATTTCAAAACCTAGAATTTATACATGAGAAAATAGAAGCTACTCTTAATAAATTTAAGCGTAAAAATAATTTACCAGTAAAAGAAAACTTCAAAGAAGAAGATTATGAATTTATGGAAAGTTTAAGTGGTGCTATTTTAGAAAAGCATCCAAGAAAACTTCATTTTATACTTCAATTTTGGGCAATTACTATTTTAATATTTATTATTTGGGCTTCTTTATGCGATATTGATGAAGTATCAAGAGGAATTGGAGATGTAATACCTAGTAATGAAAATCAAATAATGCAAAACTTAGAAGGTGGTATTATAGAAAGTATCAATGTAAATGAAGGTGATCATGTAAAAAAAGGTACAGTTTTATTAAAAATAAACAATGAAAAATCTATTTCAACTTTTGAGTCAAATGAAGTAAAAGCTATGTCTTTAGAAGCAAAAATTCTAAGACTAACAGCAGAATCAGAAGCTAAAGATTTTGATGTTACAAAAAATACAAATGAAGAGTTGACTCCATATATAAAAAATGAATTAAGCCTTTATAAGACAAATCTAAATCAATTAAATTCTGATTTAAGTATCTTAGAAGAGCAATTAATTCAAAGAAAAAATTCACTTGCAGATGCAAAATCAAAGAAACTCTATCTTTCAAAATCATTGGTAATGGTAAGAAAAGAAATAAGTATGACAGAACCAATGGTTGAAAGAGGTATTGCATCAGAAGTTGATTTATTAAGATTAAAAAAAGAAGAAAATCAAGGGGTTGATGAATTAAAAAGTTCAGAATTTTTAATTATTCGTTACAACTCAGAAATTCAAGAAATAATGCATAAAATTGATTCTACAAAACTTTCATTTCAATCAAAAGCAAAAGCAGCATTAACTGAGACTATTTCAGAATATAAAAGAACTGTGTCTAATTCTAAAGCACTAGAAGATCAAGTTACAAGAACCCTAGTAAGAGCTCCAAGAGATGGTATTATTCAAAAACTTTTTATAAATACTGTAGGTGGAGTTGTAAAACCAGGTGATAATCTTATAGAGATAGTTCCTACAAATGAAAAACTTCTTGTGAATGCAAAAATAAAGCCAGCTGATATTGCATTTATTTATCCATCTCAAAAAGCAATAGTAAAATTTTCTGCCTATGATTTTTCTATTTATGGTGGTATTGAAGCAAAAGTTGTGAATATAAGTCCAGATACGATAAAAGACAAAGATGGTAAAACTTACTACATTGTAAGAATAGAAACACAAAATAATAAATTAAATCAAAAATCAAAAAAAATGAAAATTATTCCTGGAATGACTGCACAAGTTGATATTCTAACGGGTAAAAAAAGTATTTTAAGTTATATATTAAAACCAATTCTTAAAACAAAGCAATATGCTTTTGGAGATAGATAATGACAAATATAATTACATTTAGTAACAGTCAAGAACAAATTCATAAATGGGGGGAAAAGCTTCCTGATTACAATATAAATATTTTGTTACCTATAACAGAATCTTTCACTTATGAAGGGGTGATTGCAATTGTAGATGAAACATCATATAAAAAAGATATTGATAAAATAATTAATCAACTTAAAAAACAAAAAATAAGAATACTTTTACTTGAAGAAAACCCTACATTTGAAAAAGCAAAAGAGTACATAAAATCTGGCATCTGCGGATATGGAAACTTAGAATTAAACTCTAAGCAACTAAATGACGCAATAAAAGTCATAAGAGATGACTTAATTTGGTTAGCTCCTGAATTTAAAACAGAACTATTGAGCGATATCAATCAAAAAGAAATACTTCAACATAAAAGAATAGATAACAAATATAAAAATATAATTATTTTATCTGATGAGATAATTAGCATAATGAAAATTTAAAATAAGGATAAAAAGATGACAAAGATTATTGCAATAGTACAAAATACAACAGGTGTTTTTTATGTTAAAAACCAAAATGGAGAAATGCATAAAATAACAGTAGGTGAAAAAATATATGAAGGTGATACAATCATCCCCTCATCTAATAATAGTGCAAATGATATAGTTTTATTAGATGACAATAGCACACATCAACAATTTGCCATTCCCTCTTATGAAGAGATATTATTAACTCAAGAATTTGTAAATGATGTCTTTAATAATCCTGATTTAAACTTTAATTCACAAGATATTAATAATGCTCTTAAATTAGCTCAAAATGATTACAATAATGAGAGTAATAGTGCCCAATTTGTTCAACTAGATAACTCACAAACTGATGTTAATAGTGATTTGAGACAAGCAGAATTTTTAGGGAATAAATATGAAAAAAATATTCCAAAAGAACAAACACAAGAAGAGAGTGAATTTGCACAATTAAATATCACACAAACTGATGTTAATAGTGATTTAAGACAAGCATCTTGGCCGTTGATTAAAGATTATGGAAAACTAAAAGAGTCAGATGAAACATCATTTAGAAATATTGATGTTGATAATAAATTTACTCTAAGAGAGGGGGCTAGTGTTGATATAGTTAGTGACTTAAGAAAAGCCCAATGGTTTGATGGAATGGAAGAGCCAAAATATGAAGGAGAATATGATAATGCCCCAGATATCCCTTCTAATACTACTCCTGAAATAACAAATAGCATTCCAAGAGCAGTAGATGATACAAAAGTTATTATAAAAGAAGGAGGAGCCAGTGTAAATGGACAACTCCTTTCAAATGATATACCAGGAAATGATGGGTTAATAAAAGGAAAAGAGCTCAAAGAGTTCACTTATAATTCAACATCTCATACTTTTGATGCTACACATCAAAGTTACATAATTACTACAAGAATTGGAAAATTAACAGTAAATATAGATGGAACTTGGACTCTTGACCCAACTGGTATTACAATCACAGAACATACACCTGATAGTTTTACTTATAAAATTGTAGATAGTAATGGTGATGTATCAAATAGTGCTACACAGCCTTTTTTGATGTTTGATAAAGATTTTGATCCAAATATTACAGCAACAACAAAGGAAGATACAACAAAAACAATTATTCTCAATGATGTAGGTGGTGATATTAAGATAAAAGATACAACATCTGGTAATCAAAAAACTCTAGCTTCTGGTGAATCTATAGATATAACAAGAAGTGGTGATAATGAAGTAGTTGGAAAAGTTACTAATAATGGTGATGGCTCTATATCTTTTGTTCCTTCTGCTCATTATAGTGGAAA
This sequence comes from Arcobacter iocasae, assembly GCF_042214795.1. GTDB lineage: Bacteria > Campylobacterota > Campylobacteria > Campylobacterales > Arcobacteraceae > Arcobacter > Arcobacter iocasae. The sequence goes on from NZ_CP090177.1 coordinate 3,111,937, forward strand.
TGATGCTAATTTCTCTTATGAAGTAACAAGAAGTGATAAGACTACAATAGTAAATGACAGTGTAACCGTAACTGTATCTCCACAAGCTGAAACAAAAACAACAGATACTGATAAGGACAATCAAAATGATGTTTTAACACAAGGGGATAAAACATATTCACCAATTAGCGAAAGTGCCACATATAACTATATATCACTTAGTGGATTACATGTAAGCAATGAAGATGATAGAGGAAATAGTTCAAATCCTTTTGCTTCTGAACTTACAACTGTAAAATTAAGTGGTGTACCAGTTGGATTTAAATTTTTGTATAATGATGGAACTAGCGACCATGAACTTACCGTTACAAATGTAAATGATGGAGTTACTATTCCTTTTGAATACATTTCAACACTGCAAATAAAACCAACAAACTATTATGCAGGTGAGATTAAAATAGAAATGAGAATTATCACAGTAGATACTGAGACAGGAAAAGAAAGTACAAGTACCTCTGAACCTGATTATTTAACCATAAAAGTAAATAATGTAGCAGATCCTGTTACAATTAATGCAGAGCAAGCAAGTGGAAATGAAGATGCTGGAAGAGCTAATGGAAATACTACTAATGATGCAAATGCAAACGCAATAACAAATCCAGAAAATGGAATAAAACTTGATATTACTCCAACTTCTGCTGATACAAGTGGAAGAGAAGAATTCACAATTATTATTTCAAAAATTCCTGATGGTGGTGCAATATATTATAAAGATGCAAATGGAACTATAGTCGTTGATGAAAATGGAGTAGTAAGTGGTTCAAATTCTAATGTTACAGTGTCAAATACAGGAACAACAAGCCAAGGGACATCAGGTTGGCAAGTTACTATTGCAGATTTTGACAATAATGCACCTTTAACATTCATCCCTCCTCATAATGATAATAAAGACTATACTCTTGAGGTAAATGGATTTACAAAAGATGGTATAGATGTATCTTCTATGCCAACTATTCCAAAAACCATAGATGTAAGTATTACAGGTGTTGCTGATATTCCAGTACATGATACTTTTATAAAAGTTGATTCAAGTGAGCAAATAAATAGTAATAGTGCAAAAAATATTTATAGTTCAGTTGTAAGTGAAGATACAAATAATACTACAAATGGCACAACTATCTCTTTTAAAGATTTATATAAAGAATCAGGACTAAACTCTTATGATAGTGATAGTTCAGAAACATTAAGTGTCGTTATCACAGGACTTGATGCAAAATTTAACATAAAAGATGTTCCTGGTGTTTCATTTAATGGAGCTGCTGGAACAGCAAGAGAATGGACTTTTGACCTTGATAAATTAGCAGATGTTTTAATTACTACATCAAAAAATTATAGTGGAGATGTAGCATTTACTGTTAAACATATTACAACAGAAGATGATGGGAATAGTAAAACATTTACTAATGATGTTGAAGTTCTTATAAAACCAGTGGTTGAAGGAACAATATCTTCTAGTACAAGTGTTATAGAAGATACAGCTACAAAAGTTAATTTCTCAATAGTAAGTGGAGATAGCGATGAGTCTCTTGATACGGTTTGGATAAATAAAGCAGATATAACAGGAAAAGAATTTACTCTTTACTCTGATAATGGAACAACTCTTCTTAGTGCTAATGGAACTACAATTATTGATGATGGTGAATATTATAAATTAAGCGGTGCTGCTATAAACAGTGTTTATATTAAATATGGTGCAGATTTAGGAAGTGCAGATACTAGTGATAAATCTTTTGGCATAAAATATACAGTAAGTGATAGTGTAACAGTACATGGGGAAACTTTTACAGATACAAATACAGGAGTTACAGGTGTATATAATATCAATCTTACTTCTATAACTGATACTATTTCGGTTGATACAAGTAATGCAGTTGCAACAAATGGTGATATAACTTATGATGCAGGTGCAAAAACTGTTACATTAAATGATACGGGAAGTTTTACTTTAGATGTGAATGTTACAGGAGATAATGATAAAGATGGCTCTGAAAACTTTACAAGACTTGTAATTGAAGGTGTTCAAAGAGGTATAACTGTAGATGGTGCTACTATGGGTATAAGTGGAGATAAAAATATTTGGTTTCTAGATATTCCAGATACTGCTATTGATGCAGATGGAGGTACATATAAAGTAACATTTAATGTAAATAATAGAATAAATCCAGATACACATTCAGATATTAAAATCACTGCTTATTCCCATGATACAGGTGCAGCAACAGATGATATACAATTGGCATCAACTAGTATAAAATTTATTGATAATATGATAGATAGTGCTGGTGCCCCTACTCCTGATATTGATGCTAAAATGACTGTAAATAATGCTTTAATAACAGAAGATACTTCATTTAAACTATCTTCAATATTAAATGTAACTGCAGATATTGCAAATGACCCAAATGCAACAGCAACTTATTCAATTGCATTTAAAGACTTAAAAAATGTTTCATTTGATACTGATTCATCAAATTATACAATAAATACATATGATGACAATGGGACAATAATATATGTCATAACGGCAACTGGAACTCAAAGTAATATTGATAATATGCTTGATAATATATATTTTAAACCAACAGAAAACTATAATAAAAATAATGCAACTACACCACTTACATTCAATGCTGTTTTAACAGCCTATCAAGCAAATGGTTATGGAAGAGATACAGCAACTGTTGATTTTTCAAGTGCAAATAATACTGACTCAGTTAAACCTGTAACTGATGATATTAGTTCAAATGTTGCTTTTACATATGTTGATGAAAAAGGTGATACAGCAGCCAGTGCCCAAGAAGATGGAGAAACTACTATAAAAATAACTTTTGACACAGTTGATGACCCTCATTATAAAATGGTACAAGGTGCGGCAGACTCAAGTACTTTAACAACTATTGAGATAAAACAAACAAGTGGAATATATGGGACTCTTTCATGGAATGGGGGAAGTTATACTTTTGATGCAACACATTCAAGTGCAATTGTGCCTATTGGTCAATTAAATAGTGGTGATTTAAAATTCACACCAATAGCAAATAAAGCAGGTAGTGCAAGTTTTAGCTATACAGTTTACGCACTTGAAGATGGAGCTGATAATATTAATACTACAACAAAAAGTTTTAGTATAAATGTTGCAGCAGTAGCAGATGGTATTAATTTACCTGATTTATCGGGTAAAGGAGATGAAGATAGTTTTATTGAAATATATGCAGATAAAGCAAACTCAACCTCACTTAAAGGTGCAACTTCAATAGATACTGATGGTTCTGAAAGTATCACATCTATGTTTATAAAAAGTGTACCAGAAAACTTTTTAATCTATATTGGAGATTCTCATCAAACCTTAGCTACTAAAGGAAGTATTGATGGGAATGGAAATTATAGTTGGACAATAAATATAAGTGGAGGAATACCAAAAATTTGGATAAAAGCTCCAGAAAATTGGAGTAGTACAACACCTGTAGATTTGACCCTTGAAACAGTAGTAAAAGATGGTAGTTCTACTGCCATAGTTTCAAAAGATTTTCAAGTTACTGTTGATAGTGTTGTTGATGGATTTTCATCTGTAACACCTAATGATGCAATGCAAACAGGAAGTGCAGATACTGCAATAAATCTAAATGCCAATGCTATAGATTTAGATGGCTCTGAAACAGGTATTTTAACACTGACAGGACTTGGTGTTGGAGCAACTTTTAAACAAGCTGGATCATTGATAAGTGCTGTTTATGATAATGGAACTGATACATATACTATTAAAGATATAGATTTAAGTACAGATAAATTAAATAAACTTACTTTCCAACAAGAAGGATTACATAACAAGCAAATTGATTATACTTTTAAAACAATAGAAAGTGATGATAATGAAGTATCATCAATAAAAAATGGAAGCTTCAATGCTACAACAGATAATGTTATCACAGATATTAACACAAGTGGTGTAGATGGTCAAGCGGATAGACTTGAGCTAAATAGTGGAGGAATAGACTTTTCAACAATTGCTTCAACAAGTATAGAAAAAATCGATTTAACTCAAAATGGAGATCATGATATCTCTAATGTAACTTTAGCAGATGTAGTAAAAATGACAGAAGGTTCAAATAACCTTATTTTTGTAGCAGATGATGCTAATGATAAAGTTCAATTAAAAAATGAGGGTGGAAATACTTGGACACAAGGTGCAGATACTACTTATGGAGGGGAGACATATAAAACTTACTCTAATAGTGGTGATCCAACAGTGAAAGTACAAATTAGTGATGATGCAAGTGTGGCAATTGCATAATCACTTTATATAACTCTACTCCAACTCCATCAATGCTTCTATTAAAGAAGCATTGATAATCGAACAAATAAATTTAACTGTACCACTCCAACCTATATATTCAACTAAATCATCCACTTTTTGATATTTTTCTTCAACATTTGGATCAGAATTTATTAAATTAAGTATCAAATTAAAAATATCATTATCATTTATTTTACAAAGTTCTAAAATATTTGTTTGAACTTCTAAATTACCATATGAATTATTTTCTTCATCTTTTGTAAAATTTTCAACTAAATTTCCAAAAATCTGTAGTGTTCTTCTTAGAGCGCTTTTTATTAATTCCATTTTATAACATAAATCTACTTTCGAGGAATAAGACATTGTAGGTAATTGAGCCTTTGTTGATACTTGGGCTAATTTAACTTCAAGTAATTTATCTAAAGTATCTTCCAAAATAGCTACAGAGATAACAATAACCTCTCGATCACTTTTATTAACTATTTTTTGTGTATATATTTTCATATTTTGTGCAAATCTTCTATTTACATCTAAGCCCTTGTCGTATATCATATTATTTTACTATGAGCAACATGTTGCTCCTTTTTTAGGAAACTTGATTCTATATAGATGATAGACTATTAGTATTAACATAAATAAAGAAGCTAAAGATTTCAAAAGGCTTGTCTCATCCATATCACTAGAAATAGATAGTAATTCCAAGTGTTCAAAATAAAAATCAAAGGCAAATCCAAAGACTAATGATAATATAGCAATAACACTTACATAAATTATCAATGATCTTCTACCTAACATTTTATATACAATACTCATAGTAACAGCACTAGTAGCAGGTCCTGCTGTTAAAAATATAAACACAGCCCCTGCACTCATTCCTTGAAGCATAAGTGCAGCTGCAATTGGTAAAGATGCTGTTGCACAAGTATATAAAGGAATAGCAAAAACTAAAATAACAAAATAAGTTAATATTTGGTTATCAAACAGAAGTTTTGCATACTCTTGAGGAATAAATGTTGTAAAAAGTGCCCCTAAAATAAGTCCTATTAATAAGGATTTTGCCATATCAGAAAAAAGAGTTCCATAACCATAAGCCAAAGCCTTTTTTATAGAAAAACCTTCTTTAGTTTTTGATGAGCTATCACAACAACTAGAACTACTACAACAAGAATCTTCTTTTTTAGTAGTTTCTTGTGCTTTAAAGGTAGGATTAACTGCAAAACTTGAGTTTGGAGTAAAAGCTTGAAATTTTGGTTTCTCAACAACCGCTTCCTCTTTTTTCTCAAAAAAGTTTTGTATAAGTCCTACAATTATGGCGATAACTACAGAAGAAACAACCCTAAAAATAGTAAATATAATACCAAAAAAAGAAAAAGTAGCTAAGATAGAATCAACGCCAGTTATTGGAGTTGAGATTAAGAAACTCTGAATTGAACCTTTACTTGCACCCTCTTTTTTTAATCCCTGTGCCAAAGGAATAACAGAACAAGAACAAACAGGCAATGGTATTCCAAAAATTGTTGCTTTTACAACTGACATTGTTGAGTTTTTACCCAAATGAGAAGATATAAAATTATCAGGAATTAGTTGTTTCAAAATTCCTGCTATAAAAAGTCCCACAATTACATAGATACTCATGGCATCTAATAGTTTTAAAAAATTTGTTGTAAATTCTAATATTAAGTCCATTTATTCACCTAACAGTTTACTTTCATCAATAGTTTTCTTAGCTTTTACACCCAGCTCCTCAAACTCTTGAGCCCTTCTTAGAAGATTTCCTCTTCCCACACTTAACTTGTTGATAGCTTCATCATATGACTTTTTACTTCTATCGATATGTATACCTATATTTTCTATATCTTTTACAAAAGAGGCAAATTTATCATATAAATCAGCTGCTTTTTTTGAGATTATTAAAGCATTTTCATTTTGATGTTCATATCTCCAAATATTTTCTATTGTTCGCAAGGTCACAAACAAAGTTGAAGGAGAAACAAGCATAATATTACTCTCAAAGGCTACTTTAAAAAGATTGCTATCTTTTGAAGCTGCAAGCATAAAAGCTCCCTCAATGGGGATAAAAAGCAATACAAAGTCTAAAGTTTTTAAATCACTTATTTCATCATAATTTTTAGAACTTAGTCCTTTTATATGAGCATAAATAGATTTTGTCAACTCTTTTGTATATTTCTCTTTTTCTATTTCCTCTTCACTCTCCACATAATTTGTATATGCAAGAAGTGAGACCTTTGAGTCAATTATTACATCTTTATCCTGAGGAAGATGCACTATTACATCTGGTCTTAGCCTTTTTCCCTCAACATTTGTAAAACTTCCTTGTGTCGAGTACTCTATTCCTTCTCTAAGACCTGTTTGCTCTAATATCTTAGACAATATCATCTCACCCCAATCACCTTGGGTTTTATTTTCACCTTTTAATGCTTTGGTTAGATTAACTGCATCTTGAGATATTTGATTATTTAAATCTTTTAGATTTTTAATCTCTGTTAAAAGAGTAACTCTTTGTTGTGTTTCATCATTATAAATATCATTTACCCTCTTCCCAAAACTATTAAGTTGCTCTTTAAAAGGATTTAGTACTTGATTTAGATTTAGTGATGACTTTTTTGAGTTCTCTTCAAAAAGTTTATTTGCCAAAGATTCAAACTCTAACTTCATTTGTTTTTTAGAATCTTCCAAAAGCTGAAGTTTTTCATCATAAGACTCTACTCTTATTCTAAACTCACTATTCATAGCCTTTTTAGACTCTTCATATCTAATCTTTTCGAACTCTAATCTTTGAAGTATCTCTTTTTGCATAGACTCTTTTTCATAAACTAAAGTTGATAATTTTTTCTCATAAACTAATCGCACAACAATGTATGTGATTAGTATTGATATAAAAACTACAGTCAAAAAGATTAGAATTTCATTAGACATTTAAATTAAATTCATCTTTCAAAGCACTTTTGGACTCTGAATGTACATCATAACCCAACTCTTTAAATCTCTCTACCAATGGTGGATGAGAGTAATAAAAGAAAATATATATAGGATGAGATAAAGGAAATGACTTATTCTCATTTGCAAGTTTTAATAAAGCACTTACCAAATCCTCTTTTGTCTGAAGGTTTGAACCAAATTCATCAGCTGCATATTCATTATGTCTAGAAATCAAAGACATCAAAGGCATAAGGAAAAACGAAAGTATAGGTGAAAACATCAAAAATACTGTAATAATCGCATATGGTTCATTTGAAATATTAAGACCTAAAAAGATTTCATCTCCAAGATTTCCAAATATTGCAAAAAATATAAACATAATGAAGCCCATGATTCCAATATTTTTCAAAATATCGCCATTTTTAAAGTGTCCTAATTCATGACCTAATACAGCTAATAATTCATTATGAGAAAGTTTTTCTATCAAAGTATCAAATAATACAACTCTTTTAGTACTTCCAAGTCCACCAAAATAAGCATTTAGTCTATTATCTCTTTTACTAGCATCCACTGAAAACACGCCAGAACTTTTAAATCCTACTTCATTTAGAAGATTATTGATTTTTATCTCTAACTCTTTATCTTTTAAAGGCTCAAATTTATCAAACATCTTATCTCTAATAACTGGATAAAGCATGTTTATCAAAATAATCACTGCAAAAATAAATACAAATCCCCAAATCCACCACATAGGAAAAGACTGGATTATAAAAGAAATTGCTGCAATAACAATAGATCCAAAAACTAAAAATAAAACACTAGTTTTAATCGTGTCCATAATATATAGTTTCGCTGTCATATTAGAAAAACCATATTTCTTATTTAGTTTAAATGTAGAGTACAAATCAAAAGGTAAACCTAAAATCCAATTTATGATAATAAACGCATCCACAAAAAGAATAGCTTTTAACCAAAGTTCTTGAGTGGTAATGATTGAATCTAAAAATCCTAATCCAAATTTTATCCACAAAAAGAAGATGACAAAGTCATATAAAGTAGAAAGAATTGCAACTCTTTCTTTTTCAATAGTATAGTTTGCTGCTGTTTTATATTTATCATCTGAAAGTATTACTGGTTTCAAATTCTTTGCATTTTGTACAAATCCAACTTGCATAAATGAAGTATAAATATTAAATAAAAAATAAAAACAATAAGCAATAACAAAAGTTCCTAACACAAAATATCCTTTTATAATTTTAGATATTTTATCTACTTGTAACTTGCATAGTAGTAAAAAAAATATAGTAGTTAATAATTTTTTTCCAAGCTATTAAATATCTCATTTATTTGTTTTATATCTTTGTGTTCATCAGTCATATAAATAATTTCAAAATTGTCTCCAAAAGACTCTTTTGTCCAATTTGCACTTCCGAAAACTGCTGTACTTTTATCAAACAATGCCAGCTTTAAATGATTCTTTTTCTCTAATACTTTGTATTTAATACCACTATTTTTCACTAAATTATTGATTTTATCACTTTTCTTAAATTTAGATTTATCTAAGTACAAGTTTATAACAACTCCTCTTTTTGAAGCTTTACTTAAGCTATTTATAAGCTTTTTATACGACAAATTATACATAGAAATATCTATCGAACTCTTAGAATTATCTATTAATGAGATAATTTTTTCACTTGATATTTTTGCATCTTTAGGCAAAAAATAAATTTTACTACTAGCAAAACTAGAAGAAAAAAGAAGAAATAAAACTAAAAATATCTTACTCATTTTTAAATACCTCATACATTTCATTTGGAATTTTTGATGGCTTTTTATTTTTTAAATATACAACTTTTACATTCATTTCAAATATGATTTTTTCATCTCTTATTATCTCTTGATGTAAAACTAATGATGCAGATTTTTGTTCAATAAGTTTAGTTTTAACAAAAAGCTCATCTCCAAAAACTGCTGAACTTATGTAATTAGCTTCAAGTGATTTTACAACAAAATATTCCGTTTCCTGATGAGGAGTCAAACCCTTTTTAAAAAACAACTCACTTCTAGCTCTTTCACAAAAGCTTAAATAGTTTGAGTGATAAACAACTCCACCACAATCTGTATCTTCATAATATACTCGTATTTTCAATTTTATTACCCTACTTTTATTTTCAAATTATTACTTACTTTTTCTCATCTTTTTCATGGAGCTCTTTGATTGTTTCGTAATCATTTTTTCTAAAGTAAGTCAAGATGTCAATTACATCTTCTCTTGTTCTTCCAAGTCCTAGCAATGTCTCTGCACCTAGTCTTAAAGCACCTTCAGAAGATACTGGCATTGCCCAAGATACTCCGTGCTTGACTAATAAATCTCTTGTTTTCATATTTTTTGTTCTTGAAAGTATACGCAAATATGGATATTCATTTCTGATATGCGAAATGATTTTTGCTGCTGTGTGGTGATTTTCGATTGTAAGAATAACTGCTTTTGCTTTTTCTAAACCTATTCTTGTAATAAAATCTAAATCACTTAGCTCCCCATAATATACAGCTCTTCCCTCTTTCTCACCTATTTCAACTCTTTTTGCATCTATATCAAAAGCTACAAAAGGTATATTTGCATAATCAAGCATAGTAGCAGTTAATCTTCCAACTTCTCCATATCCTGCGATAATCACACCTTCCCATTCTGTTTTAGGCACATATGCTGATTTTATTTTTATAGGAGATGTATCAAATTTTAGTGCAAGTTTCTCACTTAAATTTACAAGAAGAGGAGTTAAAAGCATACTAAAAGAGATAATTGTTATACTTGCAACAAAAAGTTCATCACTTATTCCCCCAACTGCTTTCATTGCACCAAATACTACAAAGCCAAACTCTCCACTTTGTGCGAGGAGAAAGGATACTGATATCGCAGTTGATCGTTTATATCCCATAAAAACCATAAAAGCGAATAATGCTACAATCTTTATTGCCATAATAACAACTAAATGTTGCAATAAAACAAAAGGGTTATCCACCATAGCTTCTAAATCTATGGACATACCAACAGCAACAAAGAACATAGCCATAAGTAGTCCTTTATAAGGCTCGACATATGCTCTAATTTGGTAATGGTATTTAGAATTTGATAAAATCATACCCATAATAAAGGCACCAAGTGACATGGAAAGACCAGAATGTTCCATTAACCAGGCTGCAAAGACCACTGCTGTTATCACAAAAAAGAAAAAAGCATCTTTATTTTGATGTTTTGCCAAATAATCTAACAACTTTGGTACAACATATTTACCAAATAAAGTTAAAGCAGCAATTGAACCAATCGCAATCAATACTTCTATCCAAATTGATTCACCTGCTGGTACTTGATTTATTGCTACAATTGGAACTAAGGCTAAAAGAGGAACTACTGCTAAATCTTGCATTAATAAAATAGAAAAGCTAGTTTGTCCCTCTGGGGTATGAGTTATCCCTTTATCTTGCAATATTTGCATTACAAAGGCTGTTGATGAAAGAGCAAAAGTAGGAGCGATAAGTAAAGCTACTTGCCAAGATTTTGCATAAGATACGGCATATAAAAATATGAAAAATCCTGAAAATAATATTTGTGCGCTTCCTAATCCAAAAACCTCTTTTCTCATACTCCAAAGTTTTTTAGGTTGCATCTCTAATCCAATAACAAAAAGTAAAAGTACTACACCAAACTCTGCAATATTACGAACTGAACCTACTTCTTTTGTCAAAATAGGTCCATAAGAAAAAGGCCCAACTATTATACCAGCTATCAACAGACCTAAGATACTACCAAGCCCTAACCTTTTTGATAAGGTTACTAAAATTGCAACTATAGTAAAAAGATATAGAAGTGAGCTTAATAAATGACCATTTGACATTAACTTCCTTGTTAAATTCTTAAATTAATTATTTTATATTGGTAATTGTATTATAAATAAAATATTTTCAACTTTAAAATATATGTATAAATTATATACATATATTTTTTAAAGAAAATTCTTATTTCTGCTAACATTATTCAAATTAAAAATCATTGACTTTTGAGATATAGATTACTTAGATAATAGTATCACTTACCTCAAGATAAATACCTAGACATGATATAATATGCACTTAAATTTATATAGGAGATTTTATGGAAGACTTTAGTTATTGTAATCCAACTCAAGTAGAATTTGGAAAAGATAAAGAAAAAAAAATTGGTGAATATATTAGTTCAAAAGATGTTAAAAAAGTACTATTATGTTATGGAAGTGAAAGAATAAAAAAAGATGGTTTATTTGAGACTGTAGTAAATAGTTTAAAAGAAAATGGTATTGATTATATTGATTTTGGAGGGATTATTAGTAACCCCACTTTGTCAAAAGTAAATGAAGGTATAAAAATTACTAAAGAAAGTTCTATTGATGGTATTTTAGCTATTGGTGGAGGCTCTGTTCTTGATAGTGCTAAAGCAATCGCCGCAGGAACTTTTTATGATGGAGATGTTTGGGATTTTTTTATAAAAAAAGAAGTTATTAAAAAGGCTTTACCTGTATTTGATATTATGACACTAGCAGCAACAGGAAGTGAAATGAACTGTTTTGCTGTAATTACAAATGAAGAGACAAAAGAAAAGTATTCAATTTTTTCTTCACATGTTTACCCAAAAGTTTCAGTTATAAATCCACTACTTATGCAGTCAATTTCAAAAGAATACTTAGTATACTCAGCAGCAGATATTATAGCTCATAGTATAGAAGGATATTTTACTGCAAGTTCTCAACCAGCTTTTTTAAATAGACAAATAGAATCTATAATAAAAACAGTTATCGCGACAACAGAGGTTTTAATAAACAATCCAAAAGATTATGAGACAAGAGGTGAATTTGCATGGGCAGCAACCAATGCATTAAATGGTACTACTTTTTTGGGAACAGCGGGATATACTTTTCCTAATCATATGATTGAGCATACTTTATCTGCACTTCATAATGTGCCTCATGGAGCAGGTTTATCTGTTGTTATGCCAGCATGGATGAAATGGTATTATAAAAGAAATGAAAACCAATTTACTAGATTTGCAAAAGAAATTTTTGGTTTATCAACTGCAATTGAAGGCATCGAAGCCTTAGAAAATTGGTTTAATAAAATAGGAACTCCTACAAAATTAAGTCAACTAAATATAAAAGAATCTGATTTAGAGAAAATTGTAGAAAACACTAATAAAAGTGCAGAACATTTTGGCCTTGGCGATATTTATACAAAAGAAGCATTAAATAAAATAATGTCTAGTGCATTATAAAAAAGGGGAAGGGATAACATTCCTTTCCAAAATTTTCACATAAATACTTTTAATTAAATTGAATATATAATTTTATTGAGTTAGATTAGACTATAAGTCTAACTTAATAGTGTTGTCTTTTAAGATTTTATATTTTATACTATTTTCGTGTAGTACATTGATGATTTTTTTTACTTCATCAACAAGTGAATTAATATCAGTTTTAAAGTAATTACTGATTTGGAAACATTCTTTCGCGTAACTATATTTATAGATGTCACAGTCTAAAAATTCTAAGATTTTTTTGTCTAACATGAATAACTCCTTTTTTGATTTTTATTATTTAATTTTAATACAATAAAAAAAAGAAATCAACTTTTTTAATTAATTTTAAAGATATATTTTGATTTTTGTATTCATATTTGGTTAATAATATAGTAAATAAGTAGAAATTATGTATAAAAATACACTTTTAATACATAATTTAACCTTTTTTAATATTTATAGAAGTTATAAATATCAAAAAGATTAAATATTATTTTTTTAAAAAATTTAATTATTTTTACAATTTTCTTCTCTTATAGTATTAAGTGCTTTAAATACTATATTAATATTATTTTCTACTTCTTCAGTTACTTCAAAGATTTCATTATTAGATGCACCTTTAGCATATAAGTCTACTGTTTTTTGTACAAGTTCATGAACATGTTTATGCGCTTGTTTTAAATTACCCCAATCTTTTGTCTGGTTAAAAGTAGTATCTTCATGTTGGTCAATCCATTTACCTAAATTACATTCATGGTGTGTCTTAACTTTAAAATCATTACCTTTTCTACACTCTGAAAAATTAATATTTTTAAATACCAAATGATCAGATTTTAATTTATTTACATCAAATATAAGGTTTTCATCACATATTCTTTTGCTAGCATTTTTGTCAAAGCTAGTTCTATTTATAGCATTTTGCAATTGTGAAGCAAGAGTTGAAGTTACATTAGACATTTCATTTATAGATGTTGCTAAAGCTGCATTTTGTTGTGTTGCTTGGTCTAAAGAATTAACTGTATCATTTATTTGATTCATAGCTGATTCTTGTTCTTTTGTTGCACTTGCAACATCTTCAATAAGTTCTATTGTCGAAGTTATACTTTCATTTAATTGATTATATCCACTAATCATTTGATTTGATATATCTTTGCTTTCTGTAGCTTTTTTTGTGGCATCTTCAACTAAAGCTTTTATCTCTTTTGCAGCTTCTGCACTTCTTGACGCAAGGTTTCGTACTTCTCCTGCAACTACAGCAAAGCCTTTTCCAGCTTCTCCTGCTGTTGCTGCTTCTACTGCTGCATTTAGACTTAAAATATTTGTCTGAAATGCTATTTGGTCTATTATAGAAATTGATTCATTAATTGCACTTACTTTAGAACTTAACTCTTCCATTGCACCAGCTGTTTTAAAAGCAAGTTGTTTTCCATTTTCATTTGATTCACTTACATTTTTTGCATATTGAGACATCTTAGTTGCAGTTTCACTACTACTTTGAATAGTAGAAGATATCTCTTGAATAGCAGCTGCTGTTTCTTCTAGAGAAGCTGCTTGTTCATTAGAAGAAGTACTAAGCTTATTTGATGCGCTTGTTAATTCAAAAGCACTTGATGTTAATTTATTATTTGCATTATCAATTAAACACATTACTTCATTGATTGTTGATTGAGTTACTTTTATTCCACCAAAAATTGAACCAATAGTTCCTGTAAGTTTTACATCTGGTATTTTTGCATCATAATTAGCATGTGAAAGATTAATCAAAACATCAGAAACCAATAATAAATTAGTTTGAAATACACCAATCATTGAATTCACTTCAGCTACAAGCTTATTAACTGATGTTGAGTGAGCTTTTGTTAATACTCTTTCATTCAATAAACCTCTATTAACTTTTTCTATGATTAAATTGGTTTCATCAATTACTTCAATATCTAGTTTATTGCCTCTATCTAAATCATCTAAATAATTATTAAAACTATTTACTACACTTCCAATTTCATCATTTGATTTAACTTCAATTCTAGTTGTTTCATTTGTTGTATGGTTAACTAAACTATCAATAGAATCTTTTAAATTTTTTATAGGAGAAAGAACAGTATATTTTAAAGTAAAATAGCTTCCAATCATTGATAAAACTAAAGAAATTAACAATAAAGCTAAAGCTTGCCAAATAATATCAGAAGCTCCATCTATTGCTACATTAACAACATCATGTTTTCTACCAAGTAAAGCTATACCTAAATTTTTTCCTTTGAAGTCTTTAATATAAGTAAAGGTATAAAAATATTTTGGGTCTTCATAATAACCATTTTTAAGAAGTTTAGTAAAATCTACATTGTTTGCATCTTTATAAAAATCTTCGTTTAAAAATTTTTGAGAAACTATGTAGTTATTTAGTTTTTGTAACTTTGAAGTATCAGCAACTGCTAACTTTGAATCCATAAGTAAAATAAAAGCATCACCATTTTTATCAAAAGCTTTTGCAACAGAGTTAATTCCTTGCATAAATTCTAGTGAACCAACATGCTCATTATCTTTTGTAAAAATAGGAACAACAGATCTTATACTTAAACCAGCTTTCCCTACTTCTAAGGTATTTACAACTTTTTTATCTTTATTGACTTCTACAACACTATCTCTAAAAGAAGATAAGTCATCTCCAAACTTATTTGGAACCCAAGATCTTACAAAAGACTTATTATCTTTTGTGTGAATATGCACTTTTATATTTTTAAAAGATGTTGATTCTTTCATCTTTTTTGATAGACTTGATAAGGCAATTATGGCTAGTTCTCGATTATTATCAATAAGTGATTGTTGAATCATAGAATCATTTGCTATTGATATTGCATTTGAAATACCAACTTCTAACTTTCCTTCAATTTTTAAATCAGAGGTTTGTCTTAAATCACTTATATTCTTATTTATAACATCAGTTGTTATAGAATTTTTCTTTATATCTAAAATAAAGAAACTAATCACAAGCATGAAAATAGCAAGTAATATAGTCATAAATAAGAATTTTTTTGAAATTGTTAAATTATGCATAAGGGTACTCTCCTAAAATTATTAATTAGGATTGTACACTTTTTAATAATAATTATTACTTATAATATAAAGTAATAATTTAAATTTATTAAATTCTTTTTAAAATTATTATTAATGATAATTTCTTATATTATTATCCCATTGGATACAAAATATCATTTTGTATTGTTTTGATTTCGTCTAAAGTATTATTATCTAAAATAATATCTAATGCTTTTAATGAATCATCTAATTGCACCAGTTCTCTTGCTCCTATGATAGTTGAAGCGACAAAGTCATGTTGTTTTGACCAAGCAACGGCAAGTGTTACAGGACTCATATCCAGTTTTTTAGCTAAATCCATATATTTAGCTGTTGCTGCCATAGTTTTGTCATTTACAAATCTATTTGCCATAGCTTGTACTCTCTTACTCTTATTTTGGATATATGCACTAAACCTTGCACCTTCTGGATAAAATCCAGCATTATACTTTCCACTTAGAACTCCACCAGCCATTGGAGAATATGGAAGTAATGAAATTTGTTCTTTTCTACAAATAGTACTTAGTTCATCTAAAAACCTAGGATTTAAAAGTGAAAAGTTGTTTTGGATTGATTCAAATCTTGCTAAATTATTATATTTTGAAGCTTCATTTGCTTTTGTTAAACCATAAGCACTATCATTTGATGTTCCAATATATCTTACTTTTCCTTCTTTAACTAACTCATCAAAAGCTTTTAAAGACTCTTCAATAGGTACAATTGTATCTGGCCAATGCATTTGATAAAGATCTATATAATCAGTTTGAAGTCTTTTTAAACTTCCTTCTATTGCTCTTTTAATATGAAAAGAATCAATTGCAGTTAATCCATGTCTTGTAGGTGGTACAAACCATCCAGAAGCTGCCCCTGCAACTTTTGAAGCTAAGATAACAGAATCCCTAGGTTTTGTTTTTAACCATTCTCCTACTATCTCTTCTGTTAATCCCCCTAAATCAGATGTTGGTGGGACTGGGTATATTTCTGCTGTATCAAAAAAATTAATTCCTCTATCATAAGCTTTATCTAATATCTTAAAAGCTTCTTCTTTTGTAGTTGTAGTTCCAAATGTCATAGTTCCTAAGCATATATCAGTAACTCTTAATCCTGTTTTTCCTATATATTTATAATTCATAGTAATACCTTTTTAAATTTATTAAAATTTATTATATTACCATTAAAATTACTATTCGATTATACATATCTCTTTTTTTAAAATATGCCTAATAGTATTTACTGCTACAATACCTACTATGCAGGTAGTACAGATAATAAAAAAATATGATAAATAATAATAGATAATCTCTTTATTTATTGAATAAATCAATAATGTAGATAATGTCATAGATGCTAGTGGAAAAGTAAATGCCCACCATGAAATAAAAAACCTTATTTTTAAGAAATTTTTATACATAAAAAATAATAATAAAGTAAAAAATAATCCTAAGTTAAATAATATAGTAGAAAAAATATCTAAACTACTAGTCAATTTATAATACGCCAAAAGCCCTACAGTAGGAGGAGCTATAAGAATAAAGAGAGTTGGCATAAATTTTTGAGCAAATTGGTCATGAAAAATAATTCTATTTAATATTATTGAAAACATAATTATCCAAAAAAAGATCCCAATAGAGAAAAAATACATCAATACACTATTACTTAAAAAATCAATACCACCAATAGGAATAACAAGATTCCCAATTATAGGAATAAACCAAGCAGGATTTGAATATTGAATATTTAAAGGTGTATTTATCCAAAAAATAAAAGTCTGAAAAGTAAAAAACAACTGTAATACTGTTCCTATAGTAAATAAGCAAAGTGATATTTCAATATTTAAAGGCTTAAATAATATAGATATAAGAATAAAAGATATAGAGATAGCAGCAAAAAAATTTATTCTTGTAGGATGAGAGAACTCTTCTTTTACTTCTTCATGATATTTCATCATTTTTCTAAAATATGTAATTAATATAGCAAAAAAAATAAAAATAGTAAAATATGAGAGTATCTCATAGAATATTTTATTTATTCCTAAAACTTCATATGCTTTCCCATAAACTAAACTCAAACCAGCTAAACCCATAACAATAGCAAACATCGTTACAGGAAATGACTTCAATCTATTTGGAACTAGTTTTATAGTTTCATTATTCATTTTTTGCTACCCTTCTTTTTTAAGGATTGATAATGGCAAAGAAAAAAGAGATAATAGATTTTAAGAATAAGAATATAACTTATACACTTGAAGGTATAACTTACAAAGTTTTACTTCTAAATAAAGCTAGTATGAATGTAGAATTATCTTGTTTTGAGAAAGGTAAATTTACACAAAATAAAACAATCCCTTTTGCTCATCTTCCAAAATCCATCAAATCCTTAATTAAACCAAATAATAAATAATTATAATACAATTATAAGATAATTACAAGTTTATTTCAAAATAATTATTATTAGAAAGATTTCAGATAGCTCCAATACAGTGCCTAAAGCATCCCCATTTAAAAAACCTACATTTTTCTTTATAAATAATGCAAGTAAATAAGAAAAAATAAAAGCAAAAATTGTAAGAGTTATGGCATCAAATCCTATAAGTACAATATTTGCCAATGTAAAAACTATAAGTGCAGTTATAAAAATATTTGTAGAAAGTGAGTTTTTAAGCTGATTTACAAATGAAGATTTAAATTCAAAGTTTTTAATAATAAATAAAAGCATCAATCTACTTATAACAAGTATTGAAACAAACTCCAAAAGATAACCATTTAAAAACAGATATGCAATCCCAGCAATTTTTAAAATAAAAAAAGCAAAAGCATACAAAACTCCCATGGCACCAATAGTTGGCTCTTTGATAACTTCGTAGGCATCTTTTCCACTATGTTTTGCATAAATAGCATCTACCACATCAATTATTGCTTCTGTGTGAATAAAACCATAAAGAACCATATAAGAAACAGCGCAAATAATTGCCCCAAACCAAGAGAAGTCAGCTAGGAAGTGATATAAAACAAGAGTAATAAAACCAAGCACTAAGCCAAGTAGAGGAAGAGAAAAAAGCATAAAAGATAAAATCTCTTTTTTTGATAAGTCATCATCTTCTTTAAACTTCACAGGAAGTATTGTAAAGTAACTAAGGGCAAATTTAAAACCTGAGATAAAATTATTCATTTATATTTTCCAATATTTTATTTACATCAAGTCTATTTTTCATATTTGAAATAAAATTATCGATTGTATTTTTCTTATATACTTTAAAATCAAACTCTTTATACTCACTATTTATTGTTTTAAACAGTTTGGTTCTGATATTGTCATTGTCAAATATAGCATGGATAAAAGTACCTTTTATATTATCTGTTTCATATGATATTGCATATTTTATTGAAACTCCATGGTGTATTTCAAAACCTTCAATTTCACAATCAAAGATTTTATAACTAGCTTTTTTAAGAACTTTCTCTTTTTCAAAGATTATCTCATCATCAATAAAACCAAAACCCTCTTCTATACAAGCTTCACTATTTTCCAATGCATACTTATCATCAAGTGTTTTAAACATCATCTCATAACCACCACAAAGTCCTAAAATAGTTTTTTGATACTCTTTTATTCTATCAAATAAGCCGTTTGATTTAAGCCATAAAAGGTCTTTTATCACTAACTTTGAGCCTGGCAAGATTATCATATCAAACTTATCAAGAGAAATATTGCTTTCTATAAACTCTAAGTTTATATTATTATCAGCAATCAAAGGTTCGAAGTCATTGTAATTGCTCATATAAGGATATGAAATAACCCCTACTCTTATAATACTATCTTTGCTATTTTGAGCATAATTTTTCAAACTTTGGGAATCTTCAAATCCAAGATTAAAAGGTACATAAGGAAGTACACCAAGAACTGGTATCTTAAAATCATTTTCTATGATTTTTATGCCCTCATCAAAAAGGGATAAATCCCCACGAAACTTATTTACAATCACACCGATTACATTTTTTTGTAACTCTTTTGGAAGAAGATTATAAACCCCATAAATAGAAGCAAAAACTCCACCCTTTTCGATATCTGCTACGAGTATGATTTTTGTATTGTATTTTGTAGCGATGTAGATATTTGATAAATCTTTATCCATAAGATTAAGTTCCACAGGACTTCCCGCTCCCTCACAAACAAGACAATCATACTTCTCATCAAGATAAGAAAAACATCTATCAACAGCAGGTTTTAAAAGATCTAAATCTTTATAATAAGTAAGCACATCCTTGCTAGCTAAAACTTGCCCCTCAACTATTACAGAAGCATTACTTCCTCTCCCTGATTTTAATAGGACAGGATTAAGATGATAAGAAGTAGGTACACCCAAAACCTGAGCTTGAAAATACTGAGCAACAGCAATCTCACTACCATCATCACAAACATAGGCATTGTTTGATACATTTTGAGCTTTAAAAGGTGCTACTTTTATTCCTAAATCTTGTAAAATCTTTGCTATAACAAAAGTAATAGTTGATTTTCCAGCATCGCTTGAGGTTCCAAAAATAGAGATATTTTTCACTTATTTCAACCTTTGGGCTAACCCAAGTTTTACTTCATATACTTCATCACAAATACTAGCTAACTTTTGTCCTATGATTCCACTCATATCAACATATTTTCGACTTACTTTTTCAAAAGGGATAATTCCGCTACTTACATCATTTAGTACAAAAACTATATTTGCAGCTTTAAGTGACAGTTTTTCTATCTCTTCTAAAAGTTTTTCTTCTTTTTTTTCAAGTCCATTTAAAAGCCACATAGAGATACAATCTATCAAATATGTATTTCCATCTTTGATAACCTTTGATAATTCAAATTTTTCTTCTATGGTTTCAAATTTATCAGCTCTTTGATTTTGGTGTTTTAAAACTCTTTTTTGCATCTCTTCATCGCCGTAGCTATTGTCATAGGTTGCTATATAGTATGGTTTTTTATTTTTTGAGAGTTCTATTGCTTTTACTTCTGCAAGTTTACTTTTACCTGATTTTTGTCCGCCGTAATAGAGTATTTTCATTATAGACCTAAAAAGTTTTTGATACCAGTAAATACAATCTGTGCTGCAAGTGCTGATAAAAATAGACCTGTGATTTTTGATATTACTAATAAACCTTGTTTACCAATGATTTTTTCAATAATACTTGAAGTATAAAGCATGATTCCTATAACTAAAACTGCACATATTAAAGCTAAACTTCCCATAACCATAGAAGAAGTATCATTAAAAGTTGCACCCATCACAAGCAAGATACCAATAGTTCCAGGTCCTATTGTTACTGGAATTGCTAAGGGCACAACAGCTAGTTGAGAAATATCTTTATTGCCTACTTTTCCACTATCTTTATTACCTTTGATTAGGTCAACAGCAGAAAGGAATAACAATGCTCCCGCACCTATTCTAAAAGCATCTAAAGTTATACCAAAAACTGCAAATATATGCTTACCAAAAAATAGTAAAATCAAACTCATAATAATCACTGAAATTGTAACTTTAATAGCTAAAGCTTTTCTCTCTTTTGCTGTAGCATCATTTGCTACGGTTAAAAAAACAGACAATACAAAAAATGGTGTCATAATAAAAAACATTTTTAAAAATGTTGCTATAAAAATATCCATACTATTATCCTAAGAAGCTTTCAACTTGTTTGGTTATATCAGCTTTTGACAAACCATTTAAAAGCCCATACATAAGAGCTCCTCCTGCACCAACACCCTCTTTTGCTTCACCTTCATCATATAATTTTAAAGCAGGATGAGATGATAGTGAAAAATCAAAATCCACATAATAAGCATCAATTTTAAAATCAAGTAATTCTATAAGTGCTTTTATATCACTTTTATCATCTTCTTGTATCCATTTTGTAGTACACAAGGCTAAGTTTGAAGTTTCAAATTCTCCACCCATGGTTCTCAAAATTGAGTTTACTATTAGAAGTACTGAAGCCATTTGAGTTCCACCTGCTAGGACTACTTTTATTTTATTGTTTAGTCCTAAAATAAAACCAGCATTGAATATCTGCATATTATCTGATACTCGTCCTAGTTTGGCAAAGATATCATCATCACTTCTTACATGTTCTAGGGCATTTTTGACTGTTTCATCTCTTATTGTTGTAGGAGAGTCTTTAAAAGAACTTGAAAAGAACTCTTTACAATCATAATCCAAAGCTTCACAAGTAGCTCGTGCTGTCGTAGTACCACTTGGAACACTTTCACCTAAAATTATATAATCATCTTTGCACTCATAAGTTTGACCAAAAGCTAATCCCTTTTGAAATATATCAAGGGCATCTATTTTTGCATCAAGAGCTATTGATTTTGATGGAGATATTCCAAAACTATGTATTTTGAAATAATCTACTTTTGGAAATACTTCAAGTCCTAAATCCAGAAGTTCTATATTTGAATAAGGCTTTAAAAGATGTACAGCTCTTGTAATAAGAGCAGGAGTTGGAACACCACTTGGTGTTGTTGCTATCTCGCCTAAACTTCTTAGTTCCCCTGTACATAAAAACTCACTGTCAAGGGTTGGAGTTAAGTGTATCTTTCCTGGTATTCCAGCTTGTGTTAGACCAGCTATATTTACCGTTTGAGTATTACTAAGGCTTAACATAAAAGTAGCCTTTTTACCCCTTAAA
This sequence comes from Arcobacter iocasae, assembly GCF_042214795.1. Classification (GTDB taxonomy): domain Bacteria; phylum Campylobacterota; class Campylobacteria; order Campylobacterales; family Arcobacteraceae; genus Arcobacter; species Arcobacter iocasae. The sequence continues at coordinate 3,134,279 of NZ_CP090177.1, forward strand.
AATTCTGCAAAATCAATCTTACCTATAATATTTTTTACCAAGTTCTTTCCTATATCAAATCTATAAATTTATTTTTAAAAATAATGTTATCATAATCTCTATTAGTCAAATGCCTTTTAACACAATAATAAAGTGAAGCATATCTCAAATAAATAATAAAATCATCTAGTTTTATCTCTTTATCATAAGCATTTAAAAGTATATTTATTTCTTCTTTATTACTGCACCAAGACAAAGCGACAACTGCTAAATCAAAGATAAAATCACCCTCACAAGCATCACTAAAATCAAAAACACAAGTTAGTTTATCCTCACAAAAAGTTGCATTATCTAAAAATAGATCTCCATGAATAATGCCATCATTTTTAAGCTCTATTTTTAAAGAATCAAACTCCTCTTGAAATGCTTTGTTACAAGTTTTTTCTATCATTACTTTTAGTTGTGATTTACCAAAAGCTGATAAATTATCATGCTTTTTATTTTTTGTCATTTTATGAAAAGAGTTTAAAAACTGCCCTATTTGTTCTAAGTGGGTTGATTTTACAAACTCAACTACACTCTCACCCTTTGCTTTAGAAAAAACAAGACCTCTTTTACCTTTTATAAAGATATCATCTTTTATGACTTTAGGGACACAAAGTTTTTTTGTGTAGTTTAAAAGTTCAATCTCTGCATCAATATTAAAGAGATTTTCTTCTTCATATATCTTTAAAATATAATCATTATCCAAAATATAAACAGTATGACTTTCACCATTTTTTGTCTCTTGCAATGATTTTATATCAAAAAAAGGTTTTATATCTTCATAAAAAAGTTTAGTTTTTACTCCCACTATATGACCTTGATATCTTTCACTGATTTTCTTTTTTCCCAATCTAGGGTTAAAAGTTCTGGTTCATCTAAAAACTCATCCACATATCCAACTGTCAAATAAGCTATAAGTTTATGATTTTTTTCTATATTCAGAATCTTTTTTACTCTTTTGGGTTTTAAAATACTTACCCAGCCAACACCAATATTATGAGCCCTTGCCATCAACCAAAAGTTTTGGATAGCACAAACTACACTATACTCACCCATCTTTTTTTGACTTGTTTGCCCTAATACTCTTTTATCACTTTTTTCATATAAAACTGCGATATTTAAGTAAGACTCTTTTATACCTTCAAGTTTTAGTTTACTATAGAGTTCTTTATCTTTAAAAATCTCTTTTGCTTTTTCATTCTCTTTTAGGAAGTCTTGATATATCTCATCTCTTTTTTTAGCATCTTTTACTATCACAAATTTCCAAGGTTGTGAGAAACCAACTGAGGGAGCATCGCAAGCAGCTTGAAGAAGTTTATCGAGGGTTTCATCATCTATTTTTTTATCTAAAAATCTATTTCCTCTCACATCTCTTCTAGCTTTTATAATCTCATCTAAACATGCTATATCAGCAGATGTAAACTCTCTCATAACTCTTTTTTCCTCTTATTTGTTATATATAAACTTTATAGTACCATTGCATAAAAAAGAGAACTTTTGAAATCAAATAATCAATTTAGTCATGGTGGTGATATTTTAGCTTTTAGCAAAAAAATAGGCTCAAAACCAAAAGAAATAATAGACCTATCTTCAAATATCAATTTTCTAAAACCAAAGATAAAAACAGACCTAAATAATTTAGATATTTCAAACTATCCAACATATGAAAAACTATATAAAATAATAGCAAAAAAATATAGTGTAAAAGCTGATGAAATAGAACTTTTCAATGGTGGAAGTAGCGCAATTTTTTCATTCTTTAGATATATCGATTTAAAGCACTGTACAATATATTCTCCTGCCTATTTAGAGTACAAAAAAGCAGCACAAACTTTTGGATTCAAAATTGATTTGATAAATAGATTTGAGCAGATAAATAAAAAAGTAAAAAAGAACTCTCTAGTTATCTTTGTAAACCCCTCAACTCCTGATGGAAAATATTATGATTTGGACAAACTATTTAACTCTTGGCTTGAAAAAAACTGTACTATTTTTGTAGATGAGAGTTTTTTAGACTTTACAAATAAAAAATCTATCATAAGTAAATTAAAAAGCTATGATAAATTATATATTCTAAAATCCATGACAAAGATATATAGCAGTGCAAGTATAAGAATTGGCACTATTATTTCAAACTCTGAAAATATAAAAAGACTAAAAGAAAAAGAGCCTTTATGGAAGTTATCACATTTTGACTCTATTTATTTACAAAATGCCATTAAAAACAGAGACTTCATAAGTGAAACTATCAAAATCACAGAAGAAAATAAAAAATATACTATCAAACACTTAGAAAAGTTTAATTTCATAAAAAAGATATATAAAAGCCAAGCAAACTATTTATTACTAGAGCTTCAAGACTGTGATACTCAGACCTTACAAGAGAAGATAATCCCTTACAAAATCATGATAAGAGATTGTTCTAACTTTGATTTTCTAAATAAGACTTTTGTAAGAGTTGCTATAAAAGATAAAAAATCTATGCAAAAGTTTATAAAAGCTTTGAAAAAAGAGTTTAGATGATGCATTTTACCACTGTCTTAGTTGCATATTTTATTGATTATTTTTTTGGAGAATTAGAGAAAGTAAAGTTCTTCAAACATCCAATTATTTTTATGGGCAATTATATAAAATGGTTTGAAAAAAACTTTTATAAAGACTCTATTATAAGAGGTGTTACGTTAACGCTTTCCTTGCTTAGTATAGTTTTTATTATCACATATTTTCTAAGTCTTTTTGATAATATTTTAGTCCAAGGATTTTTATGCTCTTTTGCAATCTCATCTAAAATGCTTTATGATAGTGTAAAAGAAGTTGTCCTCTCAACTGACCCTAGACACGCTATTTCTATGTTAGTCAGTAGAGATACAAAGGATATGAGTGAAAGTGATATAAATAAAGCTGCTGTTGAGACTTATGCTGAAAACTTAAGTGATGGAGTAATAGCTCCTATGTTTTATATCTTGCTTTTTGGACTTATTGGGGGCTTTATATATAAGGCTATAAATACCCTTGATTCGATGGTTGGTTATAAAAATGAAAGATATGAAAATTTTGGCAAGTTTTCTGCAAAACTTGATGATGTAGTAAATTATATACCCTCACGAATAACAGCTATTTTGATTGCTTTATTTTTCAACTCTTTTAATGCTTTAAAAAACTTTTATTCATATGGTAAACTCCATGATAGTCCAAATGCTGGGCACCCTATTTCTGCTATGGCTTTAGCTTTAAAAGTAAAATTAGGAGGTCCAACTTCTTATTTTGGAAAAGTAAAAAAGAAAGCTTATTTTGGTGAAGGAAGAGAAGAGATATTAAAAGAAGATGTTCTAAATGCACTTAATTTTAAATCAAAATTTGATTCACTTCTTTTACTTATGGCAATAATCTTTTTTTTATTAGTTTAGTATTTCCTCTAAACATACAGTGCAAATATGTACCAAATACTTTCTCTTTTTCCCAAGAACCATATTTCCCAATAAGTGCTTTTGATTTAGACAATCTATCAAAACCACTATTTTCATCAAGGGGTTTTGTATAGTGAAAAGCATGACCTTTTACACCATCTTCATTGAAATAGTAACCCATCCTTTGAAATCTATTTTCTTTTGTAAAACTTACATCTAGAATAGAGCTCATAGGTTTATCATCAACAGCAACTCCCAAATATAAAAGTCCAGCACACTCGGCATATATTGGTTTTTCTTGTGCATGTTTTATAAGTGAGGATTTGAAATTATGCGAGTTTTTAACTCTTTCATAAGCACTATCTGTTTCCACATATCCCCCACAAATATAAACTATATCCGCATCACTTGGAATAATTTCATCTTTTGTAGAATCTATAATAACTACTTCAGCAAAAATCTCTTTTAGAAAGGCAAGATTATCATGATATAAAAATGAAAAATTTATATCATGCACAATTGCTAATTTTTTATTCTGTTTTGGTATTTTTTCAAAGGGATAATTAAATTTAATATTTTTATGTACTTTAGATATCTTTTCTAATCTTTTCATATCAATATGCTCTAAAACATCTTGGCTTATTTTTTCTATTTTCCCTAAATCATTTAAATCAAGTCCTAAATGAGTCTCTCCAAGTGATTCAAGACCACTTTTTATCCAACCTAAAACTGCGATATCTTTAAAATCTTTTTCAATAACTTTTTTTATAAGTTCATAGTGAGATTGTGAAGAGATTTTATTTAAAATAACAGCTTTAATTGTATTGTGCTTTTTATAGTTTTTTAGTCCTTGTAAAACTGCACTTACCGTGATATAACTTCCACTTCCATCAAGTAAAATAATTGTAGGAATTTTTAAAAGTTTTGAGATATCATAGGCACTACTTTTTTTATCATGTCCATCATAAAATCCCATTACACCTTCACAAATAGAGATTTTTTTATCACTATATTTATTGAAAAGCCATTTTAATTCATCTTTACTCATCATATATCTATCAAGGTTTATACTAGGGGTTTGGCAAACTATTTTATGAAATTGTGGATCTATAAAATCAGGTCCCATTTTAAAAGGTCGAACTGATTCTTTGAAGTGATATAATAAAGCTGTCGTTAAGACTGTCTTGCCTTGGTTTGATGCACTTGCACTTATACATAAAGCTTTCATCTTATTGCCTTTTATTTCTTTTTATTAACAAATATACAAAAAATGGAGCTCCAATGAAAGCAGTCACAACTCCAATAGGTAAAGTTGAAGCAGTATTTAAATTTCTTGCAATCAAGTCAGAAGCTACTAAAAAAACTCCCCCATAAAAAAATACAGGGAAAATAAGCTTATCTGCACTTTTTTTATAAATAAGTTTGATAATATGAGGAATAACTAAACCTACAAAACCAATTGGTCCAACAAAACTTATACTTATCCCTACACTTAAAGATATAACTATTAATAAAAGAAGATTTAACTTATGTACATTTAAACCTTTTAAAAAAGCTGTGTCATTTGATATAAGCAAAAGTTTTATTTCTGATTTTTTCCAATAAATAATACCATATAAAATTACACTTACAAGTAACAATGTTATAACACTTGTAAAACCAACCGTGTCTAAGCTTCCTAAAGTAAATCGAACAATAGAATAATTTTGTTGTAAATTACTCATATAAAATACTAACATCAAAGCAGATGAATAAAAATAAGACAGTGCAATACCTATAAGTAAAATAGAATTTGTAGATACAGATATGGAGTTTTTATTTATTCTTTTTGAAATAAAATACAAAATTATAATAGTAATAAGTGAACCAAGAGCTGATGAAATAGACATAATAACAGCTGGAAAAAATACTATTGAAATAGCTGTAAAAAGAGTAGTTCCACTTGCTATTCCCAAAGTATAGGGAGTAATAAGTGAGTTTTTAAATACTATTTGAAATATCAAACCACCAAGAGCAAGTATTCCACCAACAAAAAATGCCAATAAAACCCTAGAAACTCTTAAGTCCCAAAAAACTTGGTTAGTCATAGTATTACTATTAAATATATCATTTATATTTAGGGTTATTTCCCCTAAAAATGGAGCTATTAATAAAATAATTAAGGCCAATAGAAAAAGTAGTTTTTTCATAGATTAACTACCAAGTGTTCGTTGATTTTAGTGATTGAATTATTGTAATACTTTTTTAAATTTTCATTTGAAAAGAACTCATCATTTTCCCCAAAAAATTCAATTTTTCCAGAGTCCATATATAAAATCTTGTATTTTAAAGCATGAGCCAAATCTAAATTATGAGTTATGATGATTTTTTGTTTTAAAAAATTTGATTTAAAGATATCAAATACCTCTTTTATCCTACTTATATCTAAGTTTGCTGTTAGCTCATCAAAGATTGTAATCTCTGCATTATGCATAATACTAGAGCCCAATAATAAAAGTTGTTTTTCTCCTGAACTAAAAGTTGTGCAATATTTGTTTTCTAGTTTTTTTAAATTTAATAGTTCAATAACCTTATCAATTTTTTCATTATCTACATAATCTATACAAGATAGTTCGAAAAACTCCCGTAAAGTGATGTACTCATCAAATATTTCAAATTTTGGTGGAATATAGTTTATGAAAGTTGCCCTTTGTTTATCACTTATATCTTCAAGGTTTTCATTAAATATTTTTACACTATTATTTTCTATTAAGTTAGATAAAACTTTTGCTAGAGTTGATTTCCCAGCCCCATTGTGTCCAAGGATTATTAAGTTTTCATTCTCTTTTATATGAAAAGATATATCTTTTAAAATAGAACTTGTGTAATTATTTATCTCTAACATTTTCTAATATCTTCTTAAAATCTTGTATAAAATAGACAACCCTTTGACTAGGGATCCCTGCATATAGTTTATCTACTGCATATACATTTTTGTTTTTAGCTGCATTTATTGGTAAACCCAACCACAATTTTTTTACCTTCTCTAACTCTTTAGTTTTACCTTCAAAAAATGGTGCAAGTAAAACTATAATATCAGGGTTCATTTTGATTATCTTTTCTGTATTTACTACTGGCTGTGCTTTGCTTGTCGATTGAAAGGCATTTACATTTCCACTAGCTTTAATAATATCTTCAAAATACAAATAATTACCTGATACATAGATTTGATTTGAAAGTGTTTTTTTAGGACTTATTACTATTAATATTTTTTTGTTTTTTACTATTGATTTTAGTGAAGTCAAAGAGTTGTTTATATTTGAAATCAACTCTTTGGCTTTTTGTTGTTTGTTAAAATAATTTCCCAAAGTAAAAATAGTATTATTTATATCTTTTATACTATCTGTTTTGAAAGTCAAAGTTTTGATATTAAGATTCTTTAGATTTGAAAGTAATTTTTCATCATAATTTTGAGCAATCACAACACTAGGATTTGCCAATAAGATTTTCTCTAAAGAAATAGAAGCATATCCTCCTACTTTTTTCACCTTTTTTGACTCTTCTGGAAAATCACAATATCTAGTATTTGCAACAACATCTTTACCAACACCTAAGGCATAGACTATCTCATTTATAGATGGGGTGAGTGTTACAATACGCTCACTTGAGTATAAATTTATTACTAAAACAATAAGTATTGATAAAAACTTTTTCATATTAGAAACTAACCTTTAGTCCAACATATGCACTTCTTCTAGGAGTTGCATAGTTATAAATTGTTTGATAATATTTGTTAAATATATTATCTATTTTTACATATGTAGTTATATTTTTTTTGATTTCATAGTTAATTACACCATTCCAAACGGTATAATTTCCTGTTTCTTTTGTTTTCTCTGCATCATCATATCTTTTTCCAATATATGAACTATTCAAATTGATGTGTGTTTTTTCTATACCATAATAATCTAAAGCAATATTCATCTCGTCTTTAACTCTTCTTGCTAAATCATCACCTTTATTATCTTTAGCACTTAAATGTGTATAATTTAAAGAGACTAGAGTGGTTTCAAATATATTTTTACTATAACTTACTTCGTATCCTTTTAGTACTGATTCACCAGCAAGATTTTCATATTGCGTATTTGGATATGAATTTGGAACATATCTAATCATATCTTTAATTTTATTCTTAAAATATGTTACTTTTAAATCTTTATATTCAAAATTTAAATCAAAAGATTTTGTAGTTTCAGGAGATAATGTTGGTGTATAATTTAAATTAGCCAAGTTTGGTGCATTATAAGCTGTACCATAATTTGATGAAACTGCCATATCATCATTTATATTATATTTAACTCCAAATTTACCTGTAAATTTATCATCGAACCTACTATTATTATCATATCTTAAGGTTTCATTGATAATAAACTTATTTAGAGTATTTGTATTTGAAACAAAAATTGCTTCTGTATTATATTTATCTTTAGAACCTATATTTTCAAAATTTTGTTTATCCAATCCCAAAATTATTGTATCACTTTTTCTATATGAATAGTCACCTTGAAGAGAAAATTCATTGACCAAACTTTGAGCATTAAAAGTATCTTGTGTTCTATCAAATTTTGATTGTTGTGCATTTAATTTTAATTTGTAAGAATCATCTTTATGTATATAGTTTGCAGATTTAAAATAATGTTTAAGTTTTGTTTTTAAATTAGTTTTATCTGAACTTCCACCATCATAATCATAATTTGCATCAATTTTTTTAAAAGTTAAGCCCAATTCATCAGCATCACTTAAATATACGCCACCTGCAATATTATAAGTATTATTAGAATATTTATCATTTTCTAGACCTAAGTCTTTCCATCTTGAACCATTTGGTTCATAAGAACTTATTCCATCTGTAGATATTCTACTTGCATCAAGTTTTAAATAACCTAATTCATTTTTATTTGAAATAGAACCATATAATTTTTTTGTATTATAACTTCCAGCTTCCATCCCTATATTTCCATGAAATCCTGACTTTGCTTTTGTTGTAATTATATTTATTACCCCACCACTAGCATCAGCTCCCCAAATACCAGATTGAGCTCCTTTTACCACTTCAATCTGCTCTACATCTTCTATATTTAATTGAGCTAAAGGTGCACCACTTAATCCAGCTGGTTCATTATATCTTATCCCATCAATTAAGATTAAAATTCTTTTAGAATCTATACCTCTTATAAATATAGAGTCTGATTGTCCAACTCCCCCATTACTTACAATACTAACACCTGATATAGTTTTTAAAGCATCACTTATATTTATATAATGTCTCTCTTTAATCTCTTCTTTAGTAATAACATCAACATCTGAAGTTACATCTTTGATTGATTGTTCTGACTTTGTAGCACTTACGACTGTGATTTGTGATAGTTCTTCTGCATGAAGATTGGATGTTGCTATTAGAAGACTTGCAACTAAGCTTGTAGTTAATTTCTTGTTCATATTTTATTTTTTCCTAATTATTTTATTTTATTTATTGAATATAGTTTTGCAGGTTTTAACTGTCTTGATATAAGTAGATTTACTATTTTTGGCATATCAATAGACATTAATGAATGAATCAAACTATAAATAGATGAAATTTTTCTATCAACAGTTGCGCATAACATTCCAAATAGCGTAAAATATTTTTTGTTTTTACTAATCATAAACTCTCCTTTCTTTATCTTCGAATTCGCGTATTATAATCAAAACAATATAAATATTTTATTTCAAGGTAAATTAAAGCTATTTTAATACAATACCTCAATTTTAAAGGAGATACTTTGACTTATAATGAATGGTTTGAAAAGCATGCCACAAGACATCAAAATATCATGGAAAAATTAAAAGACTTAAGTGATGAAGAAGTTATAAAGTATTTTAGATTTGATAATATGGTTGAAAAAGAACCTGATTTCTGCCCACTTTATAAAGATAATAAAAAATGTCATGACTACGAAAAGTTGAATTGCTACTTATGTGCCTGTCCAAACTTCAGATTTGATGACAATGGATTTAAAAAGGTCGAAGAAAAAACTCTTTATTCATACTGTAATATAGATAGTAAAGATGGAGCTCAATATAAAGGTGATGATTATATTCATCAAAACTGTGCAGGATGTTTAGTCCCTCACAAAGAAACTTATATCAAAAGACATTTTTCAAGAAATTGGAAAGAGATTATGAGAGATGTACGACCATAAAAAAAGTCCAACTTCTGGTGTTTGAAGTTGGACTTTAGTGGTGTTGTGTTATTCTTTTGTATAAAATGTAGGAGAAATACAAAATGTGTATTGGAATTCTACCTACTCAGTGTTAATTGATTGTTAATCAAAAAATTTAGTTTGGAGAATTTATGAAACTTATAATGTTTGATATGGATGGAACATTAATCAATAGTGGTGGAATGATTGCAAACACTATTAATCATGTTAGAGAAAATTTAGGGCTTGAAGCCTTAGAAAAAAAATATATTTTAGAAAAAGTAAATGATCCAGGTGTAAATTCAGCTGAATTTTTTTATGGAACTAAACACTTTACCCAAGAGCAAGGTAAACTTTTTGAAACTTATTATTATGACCATTGTTTAACTGACTTAGAAATTTATGATGGAATAAAAGAATTATTAGAAGACTTAAAAAGTGATTATATTTTTACAGTTGCCACAAATGCCAATAGTGAATTTGCGAATAGAATGCTAAATCACTTAGAAATAGGCAAATACTTTAAAACAATAGTTGGTTATAACGATGTATTAAAACCAAAACCACACCCAGAAATGGTTTATAAAATACTTGAAGAGATAAAAACTACAAAAGAAAAATCCCTTTTAGTAGGAGACAGCCACAAAGATATCCAAGCAGCAGCAAATGCAGGAATAGAATCTGTCTTGGTGAACTGGGGATTTTCAGACCACGAAGAAAATGCAATAGAAAATGTAAAAGAGTTAGAAGAGAGAATATTTAAAAAGTTTAGATAATCTCTATACTTTTATATTCACCCTCTTTTAAATCTTCCACTGTAAACTTATCAAAACTTATTCTATGAAGTTTTATAACTCTATTATCAACTGCTGCAAACATTCTTTTTACTTGATGATATTTACCCTCAACAATTTCTAATCTAACGCAAGTAGGCGAAAGTACTTCTAGTTTTGCTGGAAGCAAGGGTTTATCTTCTCCATTTAAAAGAAGTTCTCCACTAGCAAAGATTTTTTCTTCGTTGCCTTTTAAAGGTGCTTTTAAATGGGCTTCATAAATTTTAGAAATCTCTTTTTTAGGATTTGCAAGTTTATGGTTCAATGTTCCATCATCAGTCAATATTATTGCACCTGTTGTATCAACATCAAGTCTACCTACAGTTGAGACTTTAGGGTTTCTTTGAGTCCATCTGTATGGAAGTAAAGAGTATATTAATACTCCAGCATCATTGTGAGAGCAAATAACACCAGAAGGCTTATTAAGTAGTATTGTCAAAATTTCAGGGTCGAGTTTTTCACCATTGATTGTTATATCGTCGTGATAAGCTTTTGTTGAAGGATTAACAACTCTATTTTCATTTACAAAAAGCTCGTTTATTTTTAAAAACTTTTTAGCATCACCTCTGGTACAGTAACCTAAACTTGACAAATGGGCATCTATTCTTTTATAACTATTTTTCATGAAGCGCATAATAGCATTTTTTTATTAATAATCTTATGTAAGAGTGTATTGTATTGGAACTTTTATGACTATGTCTTTTTTAACCTTTGGAAATGCTTTTGATGCTTTTTCAATAGCTTCAATTGATGATTTTATAAGTAATGTATGCCCAGAGATAGACTCAACTTCTCTAATTTTGCCATTAGTCAAAATTTTAAATCTTATTAATACTTTTCCTTGAATATTTAATCGTTTTGCTCTTTTTGGATATTTTATATTTTTCTGAATTAATACAACTATTTGTTTAAGATGTTCATTTAAAAAGTCTTGCTCATAGGTTTTTTTTATGCTTTTTTGTATAAATTCTTGCTCTTTTTCTACTATCTTTTTTTCTTCTTTTTCATGTTTTTTTGTGATAATTTTTTTTTCAACTACTTTTTTTACTGCTTCTTTTTTAAGCACTTTGTTTTTTATTATTTTCTTTTTTATGACTTTTTTTGATATCTTTTTTTCTTCTACTTCTTTTTGAGGAACTTCTTTTTGAGGAACTTCTTTTTTTACAATAGATTCTTTTTTAACTATCTTTTCTTGTTCTACTAAAGAGACAAAATTTAGATTTATAGTTTTTTCTTTTACTCTGTTTTTAATAAATAAAGTATCATAACTATACAATACTCCCGTAAAAACTAATCCATACAAAAAACTTGTTAGAAAAAAAGAATAAAAATATCTTTTAGCATTTAACATTAGTTTTTCTTTGTAATTATAGATATATTAGAAAAATCATTTGATTTTAATAAATCAAGAACACCAACAAAAGATTCAAAATCAGCTTTCTTATCACTTTTTATAAAAATATGAGAATCTTTATTTATCTTATTTACTTTCAAACTAAGCTTTTCAAAGCTGATATTTGACCCATTTAAATATAAGGTATTATCTTCTTTTATTGTGATTATAAACTCTTTTTTTATCTCTGATTTTTTAGTACTTGCTGCTTTTGCCAAAGATATAGGTATATCCCCACGAGCTATAAAAGTTGAAGTCAATAAGACAATAGCTAATAATACTAATAATACATCGATAAATGGAATTACATTTATTGAATTAAATTTCTGTAATTTCATCAAATTTACTTTCAATTACTTCTGCGTATCTAGCTAATACATTATAAAAAATTTGAGAAAGAATTGCCACAACTAAACCAACAGCCGTCGCTTTTAATGCAAGTGCTAAAGAACTCATTATCTTAGTTGCTTCAATATCTCCTTCGCTCATAGTCATAAAAGTAAGCATAATAGCTAATACTGTACCTAATAAGCCAATATAAGGAGCATTTGAAGCAATTGTCCCAATAACAGATAAATGCTTTGTAATAGCTATTTCTAATGATTTTTTTGATTTGTAAAACTTCACATCAATATTTTTGTAAAAAAATATTCTCTCAATAAAAAACCAAAAAGATAAAAAACTCATAAAAACTAAAAGTGCCACTACGCCATAATCAACTAAATTCTTTAATAATTCAATGTTCATTTTTATTAACCTTTTTATTTATCATTTGAGTATGATTATGACCTCGTTTTAAGACACCAAATTCTTTATAGACATATATTTTATAAAAATTCAATCCCAAATAAAAGATTATCAAGGCACTAGCTAAGGGGAACGCAATAACTTTTTTCATTTTAGATGCTTTTATTAGTCTAAATCGCCCAATCATAATTATAAAAGCCCAAATAACAGCTAGATAATTAAAGATTTCAAATATATGAACCCAAGTATCTTTTCTTGTTGCTAAGGGTTTTATATACTCCATATTTAAATTAAAACCTTGTATAAAACCATTTGTAATATTACTAGCCGTACTATAAAAAAAGAACTCCCAAAGATGAGAAAGACCACCAATTATAAACAATGGAGCAAATGCAAAACCTAAAGAGTAAAATAGCGTTTTAAATTCTATTTTTAAAATTTTTGAAGCTAAGTAAATTCCTCCAACACTTAGAAAAATAGTAACCAAAACAGCATATAAAAAAGCAAATAAACCAACTGTATCCATACCACCAAAATCTATCATTGTCTCAAAATATCGTGCAGTTTTAACCCAAATAAAATCATCAACAATAGTACTTCGTCCTAATGCATGATGAAATCCCATTGAGATACTAATAGATGCAGTTATAAGTAAGACAATCCATACCTCTGATTTTAGTGATTTGAATTTTTTAAATAAACTAGAAGATGGTACTTTTACTTTAAAACTAATGGCTTCACAGCTATTAGCACAATCCATACATAAAGTACAATCCTCCATAGAATTTTTCTTATCAAAAGTAAATGGTTTGAGATTATAAGAACAAGCTTTTGCACAATCAAATGTTTTACACTCTGAGCACTCATTTTTATATGTACTTAACCATGTAAATCCTATTTTTGAATATCCTCTTGTCAAAACTCCAATTGGACAAAGATTTTTACAATAAGACATATCTTTATAGACAAAGAAAAATATAAATGCATAAACTGTTAAGATAAGAAAAAAGATAGCAGTTGCCATAGGTGTTTTATATAATCCCGGATACATATAATAAACCATCCACCAACCAATAACTAATAACAATCCACCAATCATAGGATTATTTAAAAAAGAAGGTGTTTCTTTTTTTAAACCAAACTTTGTAATATATTTACCTAAAAATCCATGGGGACAAATACCACAAAATACTCTGCCCAATGAACTCAAAGTTACAATCATAAAAAAAGGCCAAAATAGTCCCCAAAATACTGCTTTTGTAAATAAGTTATCACTACTTGGATTATAAAAACCATATACTAAGGCATAAAAGAAAATTCCCACAATAATTAATCGTAAAAATAATAAAAAATATCTATTCTTAAAAATAAATCCCAATAATGGCATTTTAAAAATGTCGTTATTATCTCGTTTTATAAAATTTACCATATTTTCTCTCTTTATTAAAATTTAATTGATAATCCAAAAGTGAAAGTTCGCCCTTGGTTAACTGTAATTGATAAATCCTCTTTATCAAAAGTACCATTTTCATCCCTATCATTACTCGCTCTTGCTGTATTATAATAATGATTGTCAAGTATATTATCTACCCGTGCAAAAAATGAATATTCAACTTTGTTAGTTTTTAATTTATATTGAGTTAATAAATTTATAGCCTCTTGACCTTTAATTTTTAATCTATTTAAATCATCTGCATAATAACTAGACTTTTTAATAAACTCTGATTCAACCTTCCATTGAGGCAAAAGGTAATAATCCAAAACTAAATTTATTGTATGTTCTGAAGTTCTTGGAATCCTATTTCCAGTTACATCAAAATGAGTTAAATTTACACTATTAGGATTTCCATCTAAGTCCATAGCTAGATTGTGATAACTAGTATATTTAGCATCTAAATATGTATATGCTAAATTAAATGAAAATTTATCAGTAATATTAGAATTAATAGCCATTTCTAAACCTTGATGTTTAGCAGCACCAATATTATCCCACATATCAGTTGCACCACTTGTTGAACCACCATAATTACCCGATGTTTTCATTATAAAATCTTTTCTATCAATTCTAAACAAAGCCATTTCATAATTATATTTATCAAAAATAGTTCCTCTTATACCAACTTCATAGTTTTCTGATTTTTCTGGTTCTAAGTTTGAATTGTTTTGGGTATATCCATAAGTGCTAGTGCTTCCTGAAAAAAGTTGTTTAATTGTAGGTGCTCTAAATCCTGTTGAATAATTTGCAAATAGATTATTATCTTTTATAAAAGCATAATTTGTACCAAGACGATATGAATATACATCGAAGTTTTTATCAAAGGTTTGATTATTATAATCATGGTAATCTAATTCGATTTTGTCATAACGCAGATTTGTTGTTGCTGTTAAATCTTTTGTAATAGATTGTTTATACTCCCCATAAATAGCATAAACTTTTTCATTTGTAGTATCATTACTTTTTTCATCACCTGCTTTAAAATAATTGGGAGTTACAGAAAAAGGACCATATTTAACTAGAGCTTGATTTACTTTATAAATAACTTTATTTTTATATTCATTATCTCTTAAATCCAATCCTAATAAAGTTGCAAAATTATTTGATGAAGTTCTTAATTCCCCTTTTATTCCCTTTTGCTCTTGTTTATATTTATTATCATAAACATAGTCATAATCATCATAACTAGTCAAACTAACATTATTTCCATTTTTTGTTTGTGGACCTGACCAATATGTTGTATCATCTGTATATAAATATGTATTTACTAAAAGGTTAACATTTTCATTAAAATCTTTGGAATAAGTTAAAAAAAGTTTTAATAAATCAACATTATACTTTCTAGTATAATCTCTACTATCTTGATCACCATTATAAATACTTTTAGGATTTGTTTTTGCTTCTGTCTCTCCTCCTACTGTACCATGAGAATCTTTTTGTCGTTTTGAATATTCAGTACCAATTGTTATATCAGAGCTATCATCAATAAAATACTGCAATTTACCATTAAAATATTTAGCACTATAATCCGAATCTTCATGATAACCTTCAGCCTTTCTTTGGCTTCCTTGAATATGGAAATTAACTACATCATTCGAATATCCTGTTCTAGCTAATAATTTTTGATACCCATAACTTCCCCGTTCAATTGCTGCAAAGTTATTATCATACTTAGAACCTTTTTTGGTAGTTATAATTACTGCACCACTTAAAGCATCATCTCCAAATAAATAACTTGCTCCACCTTTTAATACCTTAATTGATTCTATATTGTCTAAATCAATATTAACAGCACCGGTTCTTTCAAATACAGGCACACCATCAATTACTATTGCAACACCTGGTTTTTCACCCATGTACATTTGATTTTCAACACCACGAATATGGATTTTCATTGAGTCGCCAGTTTTCACTTCAGTCGTCATCCCTGGAATAGATTGTAGAACTTGTTGTATATTTTCAATATGAGCTTCGTCAATTTTTTTACCACTTAAAGTTGTAGTATTAGATACTGCAGTTCTTTTACTTGAAAATCTATCATCAATAGTCGAAGATTCTACATTAATTGTGTCAAGTGATTGAATAGTTTCTGAGTATGCAGTAGAAGATAATAATAATGTTGACAATATAAAACTTAATCTTTTCATCCTTATCCTTAATGAGTTTTAAGAATATTAAATTAAAAGTGTTAATTTAGTGTTAATTTATATTTATAAGATAAATTTAAGATATAGATTTAGATAAGTTTAATTTTATAAGTGTTCCATTTTCTTTTGGTTCAATTTTAATATCAATTTGATTTTTATCACAAAACTCTTTTACAATATTTAACCCTAAACCAAAGCCAGTTTTATTTGAGTCTTCTTGGAAATATTGGTCAAATACAATAAAAAGATTTTTTGTATCTATTATATTTCCTGTATTAAATATACATAAAAAATTATTTTGCATATTAATTTTAATAATTCCATTTTCACAGTTGTATTTTATAGCATTTGATAAAAGATTATCAAAGACCTTTTGGAAGCCATTTTTATCGCTATTGATAGATACATTTTTAATATCATTTTCTATAGTGATACTACCCTTTATATCTTCAAATTTATCAATTGAATTCCCAATTATATCATCAAGCAAAAACTCGAACTTATCGATTCTTCCTATCTCTTTTTTTATTTCATATTCCATTTGATCATATAGCTTTAAAAGCTCATTTGTTGCAAGTTTTATTCTATTTAATCTTCTTATGTCTTTTTCATCTTTTAGATTTTTTTCTAACATTTGAGCATTAGATTGTATTGTAGAAGCTGGAATATTAAGTTCATGAAGCGTTTCTTTAATAGCTTTTTCTAGATTGTTATCACTTTCAAATAAGGGATCAAAAAGAGGTTTACTTAAAAAATAGTTTAAAATAACAGCAAAAATAATAAGCACTAAAGTAATAACTATAAAAGTATCTTCATTAAAACCAATCATCGCTACTAAATAGTAGTTTGCCAGCAAGACCATAATCACAATAAATGCTACTAAAATAGAATTAGAGATTATAAAGTTCTTTCTTTTAATATTCAAGCTTATAACCAACTCCTTTTATATTTATTACTTTTTCTTTAACAAATATTTTTTTTACCGCGTTAATATATACCCTAATTGAGCCATCACTATAATCTTCTTCACAATGCCAAAGTCTATTTACGATCATCTCTTTTGTTATAATTTTATCTTTATTCTCTAGAAACAATTCCAATAACTCCACTACCTTCATAGGTAAATTCATATCTTTATTATTTTTATATACTCTTTTATCAGTTGGGCTAAAAAATAGATTTTCACTTAATTGTATTTTATCAATTTGTTTTCCAGCTCTTTTTAAAAGTGATTTTATTCTTAATATTAGTTCATCTAAGTCTATTGGTTTTTTCAAATAATCATCAGCTCCTGATAAAAAACCTTGTTCTAAGCTCTCTTTATCTTTATATGAAGTCAAAAACATCGTTGGAGTATTATCTCCTGACTCTCTTAAGTCTTTTAGAAGTTCTAGTCCATTTATTTTTGGGACATTTATATCAAACAAATACAAATCATAGTTTATCTCATAATTTAAAGCTAGTGCTTTTTCTCCATCGCTTGCAATATCAACAATAAAGCCTTCTTCATCTAAAAAATCTTCAATTGTTTGTGCAAATAATTCGTCATCTTCAAGTAGTAATATTCTCATTATAAATCTAAATTCCAATGTTTTTTCCGAAATTTTACACTAATCTTTATAAAAATGTTGTTTTTCCAAAATTTTTATATATAATTACTTATGATAAAAAAACTACTTATACCAATTATTTTACTTTTTTTGGCTTATTTTATAATTTCAAGTGAAAATATAAAAACAATATCCGCTGGAATTGCTATATTTATTATAGGCATGTACTTTATGGAAAATGGATTTAAACTCTTTTCTGGAGGAATTCTAGAAAAAGTTTTAGAAAAATTTACTTCTACTAGCTTAAAATCAGTAATAACAGGTTTTATTAGCACATCAATAGTTCAAAGTTCATCATTGATTTCTGTTATTGTAATATCTTTTTTAACCGTTGAAATTATATCTTTAACCCAAGGTATGGCTATAATCTTTGGTGCAAACTTAGGAAGTACAACGACAGCATGGATAGTATCATCTTTGGGTGTTGATATTAAAATATCTTTATATGCAATGCCAATGATTATTTTTGGAGTTATTTTTAGATTTTCTAAAGAACAAAGATATATAGGACTTGGAAATATTTTATTAGGTCTTGGTTTTATCTTTTTAGGTATTTCATATATGAAAGATGGCTTTGAGACCTTAAAAGATTCAATTGATTTGGCTTCTTATTCTGTTGGTGGATTCTTTGGTATTTTTGTTTATATTTTAATAGGTGCAATAGCTACAGTTGTAATACAATCAAGCGGTGCAACGATGGCTATTATTATTACAGCACTTGCAGGTGGAAATATAATCTATATTGATGCAATAGCTTTAGCTATTGGGGCAAATATTGGTACAACAGTAACTGCCATTGTTGGTTCTTTAACTTCAAATGAAAATGGAAAAAGACTTGCCTTTGGACATCTTATTTTTAATATGATTACAGCTTTAATTGCAGTTATTTTTATATATGCATTGAAAGACTTTGTTGATTTTATTGCACCATTAATTGCAATTGATGAAAATAACTATAGTATGAAATTAGCTCTATTTCATACCATATTCAATATAGTTGGAATAGTTGTTTTATTTCCTTTTATTCCTCTTATTGTTTCTATGTCAAAAAAAGTAATAAAAGATAAAATAAAAAAAGCATCAAAACCTATATATTTGGATGAATCAAATATAAAAATACCATATAATGCAATGGTTTCAATACAAAAAGAAGTAATTCACTTATATGAAAATGCCCAAAAGGCAATATTGCACGCTATGTCTATTCATACTTCTGATTTAAAAGAAGAAAAAGATATAGATAATATACTAGTAAGCTCTAAAAAAATAGATACAAATTTAGATGATATTTATCATAATGACTTAAAATCTTTATATAGTGAGATTATTGATTATCTTTTAAAATCACAAAGTCATATGAACCCAAACCAACTTTTTTATATAGGGCAATTAAGACTCTCTTCAAATATTATTATAAAAATATTAAAAGATACAAGAGATATTCAAAAAAATATGAATGCTTACCTTTATAGTAAAAATGAGGATATTAAACAAGAGTATTTATCTTTAAAAAGAGAGTTTGCACTAAATATTTTAAGAACAAATCAATTAAGAAATAAAGATATAGATGATGTAGAGACTTCAACTCAAATTCAAATGTATAAAGACAATATTGACGCTTTAGAAATTCAAACCAATAAAAAGATTGATGAATTAATTAGAAATGATAAAATTACACCTAAAATGGGAACTTCATTAATCAATGACTCTACAAGTATTTTTAATATGAGTAAAAATTTATTTAGAATTGCAAATATCTTATTTGTAAATGATATTAAACTAAGATCACTAGGAGAATTAAATGAAACTGTCTAAACTAGTAAAAACATTCGAAAGTTTCCTTCTTTGGGATAAAGAAGAGATAAAAGAAAATGAAAATGAGATTAATGAAATCATTGAAAAACTCTATGAAAAAAGAACTAAAATTGAAGAAAAAATAAGAAAATGTGATGATAAAAAAGAGGAAGAAAAATTAAAAGATAAACTAAAAGCGGTAAAAAAACTTATAAAAAAAGCAAAAAAAGAGTTTATTTAAACTCTTTAAAATTTTGTCTCAAAGCTTCATAAGCTACGATTGATACAGAGTTTGCCATATTTAAACTTCTAGCATCATTTGTCATAGGAATTGTAATACAACCCTTTTCATTTTTTGCTAATAAGTCCTCTGGTAAACCAGCATCTTCTCTTCCAAAATAGAAGTAATCCCCTACTTTATAAGTAGCGTCAAAATATACTTGTTTTGTTTTTGTTGTTGCAAAAAAATGTCTATCATTTAGTGGATTTTTTGACCAAAAATCTTCTATATTTTCATATTCAGTTACATCCAAATCAAACCAATAATCAAGCCCTGCTCGTCTTACTTCTTTTTCAGTAATTTCACCAAAACCATAAGGTTTTATCAAGTGCAATTTACAATTCATAGCAAAGGCAAGTCTTCCTATTGTCCCAACATTTCCTGGAATTCTAGGTTCTAATAAAACAATATTAAACATTATAAGATTACCGTCTTATTTCCAAAAACGAAAACTTTATCTTCAAGTAACAGTTGAAGGGCATTTGATAATACAACTTTTTCAACATTCCGCCCTGCAGTTCTCATATCTTGCCAAGAAAAATTATGGTCGATTCTTACAACTTCTTGAGCAATTATTGGGCCTTCATCTAAATCATCTGTAACATAATGTGCAGTTGCCCCTATAATCTTCACACCTCTTTGGTGTGCTTGTTTATAAGGATTTGCTCCAATAAATGCTGGTAAAAAAGAGTGATGAATGTTTAAAACTTGTTGAGGGAACTCTTGAACAAATTTTGAAGTTAATATTCTCATATATTTAGCTAAAACAATAAGTTCTGGTTCATACTCTTTTATTTTAGCAATTAGTAAGTCTTCATGAGATTCTCTTTGTATTCCTTCTGCACTAATGCAATGAAATGGAATATTAAATTTTTCTACTAAATCTTTTAAATAATCATGATTACCAATTACAGCTTTTATATTTGCTTCTAATTCACCATCAAAATATCTAATAAGTAAATCACCTAAAACATGTGATTCTTTTGTCACTAATATAACTATATCTTTTTTTGATTTTTCTCTTAATTTAACTTGTGTATCTTTTGGCAAAACTTCAGTTAATTCTTTAAGAAGTATCTTGTCATTTACATTACCACTGATAACTGTTCTCATAAAAAATTTATTAGTTTCTACATCCACAAATTCAGCATTTTGTTCGATATTTAGATTGTTTGCAAAAAGAACTTTTGATACATTGTATACAAGTCCTTTTGAGTCAGAAGTATTAATTAATAGTATGTATTCTTTCATTTTATATCCATATAATAGTATTATTCCAATTAAAAGTGGAATAATACCATTATTTTGATTAAATCATTTGTGATAACTCTTCTTTATAAGCTGTTAAATCAAATTCTTTTACTCTTGCAACTCCAGATTCTACCGCTGCATTTGCAACTGCACTAGAGATTTCTACAATAAGTCTTTTATCAAATGGTTTAGGAATAATATATTCCTTTGAAAATACTAAGTGATCCCCAAATATTGCTTTTACTTCAGGTGGCACTGTTTTTTTAGCTAAATCAGCAATAGCATATGCTGCTGCTTTTTTCATTTGCATATTTATTTTTTTAGCTTGAACATCTAGTGCTCCTCTAAAAATAAATGGGAAACCAAGTACATTATTTATTTGGTTATTAAAATCACTTCTTCCCGTTCCAACTATTGCCTTATCTCTAATTTTTAATATATCTTCAGGAAAAAGTTCAGGTGTTGGATTTGCCAATGCAAATACAATTGGTTCATCTGCCATAACTGCAATATGGTCTTGGGTAAAAGTTCCAGGTTTTGATAATCCTAAAACTACATCTGCATCTCTAAAAGCATCCAATTTAGTCATTGATTCTTTTATAGAAAACTCTTTTTTGTATTTATTTAAATCAGTTCTTGCATCATGAATAACTCCCTTAGAGTCACACATTATAATATTTTTTACACCCACTGCTTTATACATTCTTGCGCATGAAATAGCTGCTGCCCCCGCACCCATTACAATTACTTTTAAATCTTCTAGTTTTTTGCCAATAATATCACAAGCATTAATTAATCCTGCCGTTGTAATAATAGCCGTTCCATGTTGGTCATCATGCATAACAGGAATATCAACTTCTTCGATTAATCTTCTTTCGATTTCAAAACACTCAGGTGATTTTATATCTTCTAGATTTATTCCCCCAAAAGTTGGTGATATAGCTTTACAAATAGCTACAAACTTTTCAACATCTGTTTCATCAACTTCAATATCAAAAGAATCAACAGCTGCAAACTTTTTAAATAATACAGATTTACCTTCCATTACTGGTTTTGATGCCACCGCCCCAATGTTACCAAGTCCAAGTACAGCTGTACCATTTGATATTACAGCTACAAGATTTTTTTTAGCTGTATATTTAAATGCATTATCTGGATCTTTCTCAATCTCTAAACATGGAAAAGCAACTCCAGGTGTATATGCTAAAGCCAAGTCTCTTTGTGTTCCAAGTTTTGTTGTAGTTCCAATTTCCAATTTTCCTGGTTTTGGAAATTGGTGGTAATCTAAAGCTTCCTCTTTAGTTACAGGTTTACTCATAAATAACTCCTTTATTTATTTCGATGAAATTGTAACCTATCGAAACTTAAAAATTATATTTTTTAATTTTTATTATAATTTTTATCTATATTTAAGCTCTTTTTACATTATTTGTACATATTTTATACACTATTTGTACATATTAAGTTTTATTTAATAATTCCAACTATTGAAAATCTTCCACAGTTTTTATCTTTTCTATAAGAAAAAAATGCTTCTTCTGAACACTTTGTACATACAGCTGATAGTTCAATATTAAAAATTCCAATATCATTTAATTGTTTTATATTTATTCCTTGCAAATCTAAATATCTATTTTGGCAAAACTCTTTTCCAAAAGATTTTATGGCAATAGTTTCTAGTTCTTCTGATACTTCATAACAGCATTTTTGTATAGAAGGTCCTAAATATACAAAGATATCTTTAGCCTTGCAGTCTAACTCTTCTATCATTTTAAGTGCTGTTTTTTGAACTATCTTTAAAAAAGTAGAATTTCTTCCAGCATGTACTACTGCTATTACTTTTTTATTTTCATCACTTAAAAATATAGGAATACAATCAGCAACCATAACCATTATTGGAAGATTTCTTTCTTTTGTAATCAAAGCATCACAATTATCTATTAATAAAGGAGATTCAAAATCCACAATCTCAATATTTTCTCCATGTATTTGATTCATATATCTAAGTTTTGAAATATCAAAATTATGTTTTTTGGATAATTCTAATCTATTTTTATCAACACTACTTTTTGCATCATTTACATGATATGCCATATTCCCGTCTTTTAATGTAGTTGTAAACTTTAAAATAGTGTCCATATTTTTCCCAAATTCTTTTTATATTAATTTATCATAATATTTTTAATATCCTCTTATTAATCTTTGGGTAGAATCACATTTTATTTTAAGGAAATCAATGTCACAAGAAAAAGAAAAATTTTTAATATTTGGTAACCCTGTTGAACACTCTAAATCTCCTCAAATGCATAACAGTGCTTTTGAACATCTAAACATTAACTCATATTATGATAAATACTTATTAACAGATGGAAAAAAGATAAAAGAGACTTTCAATCATGAAAATGCGAAAGGAGCTAATATAACAGTTCCTTTTAAAGAAGATGCATTTAATCAAGCAGATGAAGTTGTTGGAATAGCAAATGAAATTGAAGCTGCAAATACTTATGTAAAAAGAGATAATAAAATATTTGCATACAATACAGATGCTCCTGGATTTATGAAAGCCATAAAAGATTTTGGCAAAATCAAATCTGTTCTTATCTTAGGTGCAGGTGGCACGGCAAAAGCCATAGCAATGGCACTAAAAGAAGAAAATATAGAAGTTAGAATTCTAAATAGAAGTGCAGAAAAACTTGCATTTTTTAAAACACAAGGTTTTAAAACATATACTTGGGGTAATTTTCAAATGAATCACTATGATTTAATTGTAAATTCAACAAGTGCTGGATTAAAAGATG